>CAZYWR010000830.1:0-1941 GCA_964651185.1 uncultured Polyangiales bacterium | reverse complement strand
CCTGCGCGGCGCGCGCGATCTGCCGCTCGCGCGCGTATTCAACACCGCCGTGAGCGAGCTTTCCTACGAGCCCGACGGTCGTGTACGGATGTGCGTGTTCAACGACGCGCTGCACTTGGGCGAGCTCGGACCGCTGCCGCACGCGAGCGAGGCCCCGAGCTCGCTAGGGCTCATCTGCGAGCTGGCGCCGCATGCGCGTTTCGGCGCCTACGACGCACACTACGATTTCGACGCGCGGCGAGGGCCGCGAGCGTGGAGCGAACTGGCTCCGCGCGAGGATGCCACGCTGCTCGCACAGGGGAGCTCGGTCGCTCCGAACACCGGCGCATCGGCTCGCTTGGACGACGTCTGGCGGCAGGTGCAGCGCCGCCATCCCGCGAGTCGGGTCGCGCTGACCGCGTCGGGGGTGCTCATTGAGGCGTGGGCTGCGCAGACCTTGTGGCGCGTGCCGCCGAAGCGAGAGCTCACGTCGCCAGCGCGCGGCTCCGCCTGCCACGTCATCGCCCGTGACGGCCGACTCGTCGTGCTCGATTACGGCGTCGCGCCGTGAACGGCGTGCTTCGAGCGAAGCTGTCGCGCGCCCGCGCTGGGGCCGGTCGCGAGCGTGTGCGTCTAGCGGTCTTCGTCCGGCTCGCCCGCAGGCGTGCCGAGCAAGGCTCGGCGCAGGCCGGCGGGGTCGTCGACGTGCACCCAGTGGCCCGCTTCGGGGAGCACGTGCACGCGTGCGCCCGCTTTGGCGCGGGCAAAGGCGTCGAGGCGCTCGCGGCGCGGCGCATCCCAGAGCGGCGAACGCCCCCCGATGACGAAGTCAATGCGCGCTCGCGAGCCCTCGAGCACGGGCCACAGGTCGAGCGCGAAGTAAGAGTCGAGCAGCGCGCGGATACCGGCGAGGTCGAGCCGCAGGGCAAAGCCGTCCGGCGTGCGCACGAGATTCATCGCGAGCCAGTCGGCGATCGCCCGCGATGGCCCGCCGGCGTGGACCTGCGCGAGAAAGTCGTCGCGACGGGCGAAGCGTTCCGGCAGTCGTTCGAGCAGTGCGATCACTGCGTCCGTTTGCGCGGAGCCCGCGCGATCCGGACGCGCGCCCGGATCGCTGTCGAGCAGCGCGACGCGCGCCAGCGCCGGACGCCGAGCGTGATAGGCGACCGCGACTTTTCCGCCAAAACTGTGGCCGACGACGCCCCGCACCGGCCAGGGTAGGTCCGCGTCGAGGGCGACCAGATCGCGGGCGCACGCATCCACGTCGTGGGGCGGCGCGAAACCCTGGGAGCGCCCGTGCAGACGCAGGTCTACCAATACCGCCGCGAAGCGCGGCTCGGCCTGCACGAATGTTTGAGCAAGTCCGCGAAGGTTCGCGCCCGTGCCCAGGATGCCGTGAAGAAACAAGAGCGCGCCCTCCGGCTCGGCGGAAGGCGCGCGCAAGATGGTCCGATGGAGCTTTGGGTCAGACATCCTTGTCCTCGATGTGTCTGCAGAATGACGTGTAAGCAACGGGATGCCTCAGATGGACCGCTCGCCGGGTGAGCAGGCTCGCTACGTGCGCGCTTCAGGCCGCCGGAGCGCGCGCCTGGTAGCCCGTTTAGTTCGATTCATATGTGGGAAAGTATCTTGACATGTCCGTCTGAGTTGGGATTGTAGGGGCGGCCCGAGGTGAGGATCGCTCCACCGAGCTACGTCCCAGGATGCTGGGCGTGGCCGGGAAACGGCGCGGGGGGGCGCTCTCGTCTGGGGGGTTTTGTTCAACGGAGCCGGCGCGCGCGCCAAAGGTGGAGACGTATGGCAGTCGGAACGGTCAAGTGGTTCAACGATGCGAAGGGCTACGGCTTTATCCGGCCTGAGAACGGGGGGCCGGATGTCTTTGTCCACTACCAACAAATTGTGGGCGACGGGTTCAAGACCCTCGAAGAGGGCCAAACCGTCGAGTTCGAGGTGAAGGAAGGG
>CAZYWR010000829.1:0-1745 GCA_964651185.1 uncultured Polyangiales bacterium | reverse complement strand
TATCAGACGATGAAGACGGCTTGTATCGCCCAGCCCGCCAGCAGCGGCTGCTGCGAGCCCGCGTCAAACTCGGGCCAGTAGCGGTCAGCCGGGCGCGCGCGTGAACTGGCGCCGCGCAGGGCGCACGAATGCCGGCGAAGTGCGCACGCGCGGCAGCGCGTTGGATACGTGCGCGCATGCCAATACGTGCGCGCATGCAAACGAGCGTGATCGGCGGCGACACATGGACGCATCTCCCGAACCGTTTGCGTACATGTGGCTCGGCGCGCGGTCTCTTGCGAGCGGGGCAGCTCCGCTGGCGGGCCAGGGAACTTGCGCTTTTGTGAGGCTGCCCGATAGACGCTGCGGGCGTTTCCGCGCGCTAATACGGAAACAGCCGAGGCTTTCGTGAAGATCCGCCGCTCGCCGCAGTCTGCGATTCCGACCAACGTACCGCTCGATGAAGTCGACATGTTCTTGTTGAGCTTGCTGGAGGACGAGATCGAGCTCGGCGCGCTCACGGAGATCGCTTCGCGCAGCGCGGCCGAGTGTCTACGCCGCGTGTTGCGCCTCGGCCGGCTCGGGCTCGTGCGATTGCGGTTCGATACGCACGACGAGCGTCTGATGGCGCAGGTGTGCGACGACGCAGCCGTCGAGCAGCAGCTCGACGACGCCCATACGTTGCGCCCGCCGCCTCTGTGCAACGTGACGTTCGAGGAGCGCGCGACGACGCGACCGTCGGCCCCCACGCACTCATTCGTGAGCGGGATCGATCAAGCGCCGAAGACGGGCGTCCGGCGCGGCCTCACGCCCGCCCGCGCCTGCGAGCCGGTGCGCATCGGGAAAATCTCGCGCTGAGCGCGTTCACGCCGGCCGCGATTGCGCGCTTTCTCCCTTTCGCACAGGCGCGGACGCGCGCGTGGACAGCGGGCCCGCCCATCGATGCGCCGCGCCCGTGTCAACGCGCCTTCGGATTCAGCGTGTAGGTGGCGCTGATGGTGGCGGAGGCGAGTACGTGGCCTTCCAGCGCGCGCTTCGCTTCGGGGCCCGTGAACTTCGCGCCGAGGCCTAGGCTCTCTACATCGAGCGCGTAAAGCGTGAACAGGTAGCGATGCGTTCGCTCGTCGTTGAAGGGCGGCCAGGGGCCGTCGTAGCCGGCGTAGGCACCGCCCATGTCCGGGTCGTCGCCGAACCACTCGGTGTAGCTGTTGAGCCCCCGCTCGCCGTGCGGCGTGTGGCCTGCGGGTTTGCCCTTGGGGGTCAGGCCGTCTGAGTCGATGCCTTCGGTGAGCTCGGAGCGCGAGACCGGAATGTCGATCAACACCCAGTGATAGAACTCTGCCCGCGGGAAGTCGTAGGGGATGGTGCGATCAGCTTTGTTGGCGTCATCGGCGCGCGCGGGCGCGTCGATGTCGACGCACAAGATCACGTACGACTTGGTGTTGGCGGGTGCGCCCGACCAGGCGAGGTGCGGACTGCGGTTCGGGCCTGGCACCGGGCCGTCCGGGCCCGGCACACCGAGCGCGCATTCGCGCGGGACGGGCTGCTCGTGAAAGATGGATTTGCTGGTGAGCCGCATGGGACCTACATCCCACTCCTGTCTGCGAGGAGCAAGTCTTTCACGCCCTCGCGCGGCCCGTACGTGTGGCGCGTTTCTGCGCTCGTGTGGCCGCGTGCACCGCGCAAGCTCACGCCCCCGCCGGGCAGCACGATGTGCAGCCGCTCGCGCGTGCGTCCGTGTGCCGAGGCGAGCTGGCGCGCGAGCT
>CAZYWR010000828.1:0-2275 GCA_964651185.1 uncultured Polyangiales bacterium | reverse complement strand
GCGACGGCGCGCCGCGCAGACGGACCGCGCGGACGCGCGACATCAGTGAGACGGTCCCCATTCTGCCGAGGGCCGGGCGGCGCGCGTCGATGCATCCGCTGATCGAAATCGGCCGCGCCGCCAAAAAGGCCGACGCATTGGCCGGACTCGAACGCTGGAAGGCGCGCCATCCCGAGGCCGCGGCGCTCCTCGCGCCGGAGGACGTTTTGGTCGACTCCATGCGCGGTCGCCATACGACGTGGACGCGCATCCGCGTGAACCTGCGGCACGTGCCCGAAGCGCTGCGGCCCGCGCAGGAGCCGCTCGATCCCGACTACGACCCGTGGTCGGACCTGCACGACTGATCCCCACAACGCCTGCAGGCTCGCTCTCGTTTTTTCGCTTTAGCTCGCTGTATTTCCTCCGCCGAAGACCTTCGCGAGCTCGTACGCGGGCGTGACCTCGAGCTGATCGTAGCGACACGCCGCGGGCGGCTTGTCCGGCCGCCAGCGCACGAACGTGGCCGCGTGGCGGAAGCGATCGCCCTGCAGATGATCGTACTTCACTTCGCACACGCGCTCGAGGCGCAGCGGCTCCCAAGACAAGTCCTTGCCGGCATTCCACCGGCTCTGGCCGCCCGGCATGCGCGTGCTGCCCTCCTCCGCGCTCGCCCACGCGCGCCACGGATGCGCGTCGAGCGCGCCTTCGCGCAGCGGCGCGAGCTCCTCCGCGAGCGCCTTGCGCTTGTCCATCGTGAACGACGACGTCACGCCCACGTGATGGAGCCGCCCTTCGTCGTCGTACAGGCCGAGCAAGAGCGAGCCGATCAGACTGTCAGGTCCGTTTTTGTGCCAGCGAAAGCCCGCCACCACGCAGTCTGCCGTGCGCGCGTGCTTGATCTTGATCATGGCGCGCTTGCCGGGCTGATACGTCTGCTCCTCGCGTTTCGCGATCACGCCATCGAGTCCCGCCCCCTCGAAGCGCGCGAGCCACTCGACTCCCTGAGCGCGGTCCCGAGTGATCGGCGTGAGATGCAGCGGCGGCTCGGCCCCGGCGAGCGCTCGCTCGAGCAGGGTTCGCCGCTCCCCCTGCGGAACGTCGCGCAGGTCGCGCCCCGCGAGCGCGAGCGCGTCGAACGCCACGAACGATGACGGCGTCTCCGCGGCCAGCTTCGCGACGCGCGAAGCGGCCGGGTGAAGCCGCATCTGCAACGCGTCGAAGTCGAGCCCGTGTGGACCGACGATCACGATCTCCCCGTCGAGCACGCAGTCCTCGGGCAATCGTGCCAGCAGCGCGTCGTGCAGCTCCGGGAAGTAGCGATCGAGCGGCCTCAGATCGCGGCTCTGCATGACGAACTCCGCCCCGCGCCGGAACACGATCGCGCGAAAGCCGTCCCACTTCGGCTCGTACAGCCAGCCTTCTCCCGTGGGCAGCTCGTCGGCGCTCTTGGCGAGCATCGGCTCGATGGGCGGGACGATGGCGAAGTTGTGCGAGAAGTGCGCCGAGGCGGCGTCTGCAGCAGACGTCGCGGCGCGGGTTCGACGTGTGACCATACCCTACCATAGCGTGGATCGCCCGCGCGCTGGCCCGACGCCGCGCCCAACGTTGATGGCCGAGCCCAACAGGTGGCCGACAACGTTCGCGCGTACGCACGGGCGCTGCCCGCTCGCGCTCGCCACGAAGATCGCGCTGCGAAGCCGCGCTTTTGCGCCCGCGGCTACGAAAGCCGGCGCGCGCTCGGCGCGCTCCCGCGTGGAACGTTGTTTGCTCCAGCTTGGGATGTCGATGCCGCAGGAAACGAAATACGGAACGCCCTCACTCGTGCTCGGGGATGGCGACGTCTGGATCTTCGAGCCTGCGCACGATGCGCCGAACCTCCACGTCGCCGGTGCCGGACGTGACCCCACGCCGCTGCCGGAGATCGACTTCGAGGTGCTCGCGCGTCACGTGCCGGATGTCGTCAACTCGCGACGCCCGAAGCTTGCGATCCGTCCCCCCCCGCTGCCTTCCCCACAGCAGCCTTCCCATCGCACGCCCGGGTCTCGTGCGAGCTGGCTCGACGCACTTCCCCTGCGCGTCGAACAGCTCGCGTCGAGTGAGTTCGACATCCCCCTTACCGAGGTGACGGATGAGCGCGCGTCCCCCCCGCTGCGCTCTCCGCCACCGCCCCCTCGGGTCAAGCGCGCGCTCCACCGCCGCCTGGCCTGGGGGGGCATCGGTCTGTTGCCTTGTGCGCTGCTGGCGTTCGCCCTGTGCGCCGGCGCGGCTCAGCGACCGAGCGCGGACGCCGCGCGCG
>CAZYWR010000827.1:0-8626 GCA_964651185.1 uncultured Polyangiales bacterium | reverse complement strand
CGCCGATGCTCTGCTCGGCTCCGATCAAATTGCCGTGTTGCCACCGTCTGCATAAGGCGGGGTACCTGCGCCGGCCTTATCCGGTGTTCAAGATCCGTACGCGCGCTTGTGGTCTCACGCCCGAAGACCATTGACCTGACTGACCTCGATGGAAGCGCTGTCAGGATCGCGACGCGATTGACACCATGCGCGAAGGCTACTGGCGCAGATCGCGCCCCGCGTCTAGTGAAGGGAGCAGGTGCTGCACGTCTCGCGCACGAAAGCCGCTCGGGTAACGGCGCAAATAAGCGCGTGCCGTGAAGCTAGCCTCCGCAGCGCGCCCGGCGCGGGTAAGCGCCACGATGCGCAAGAAAGCCGCGTCTTCCGCGCGTATCTCATCGCGATGACGAGCTTCGTACTGGAAAAAAAGCGCGGCTGCACGCGACATCTCACCCGCTTCGAATGCAGCAAACGCCTCCGCGAACTCGTCCGGCGACTGCATCGCTGCCGGCGGGTTCGGCGCGGGCGTCTGCGTCTCGAGCTCGGGCGCGCTGCCGACGGGCCGACGCATTGGGATACGCGGCCCTTGATTTGCCGGCCCGCCGCGCGGCTTGGGCGACGCGGTGCCTATGGGCCGGACGACGGTATATGGCTCATACACATCCCCCGGACCGACGACCCGAAGCTCCCGCCCCGCAATGAGGGCGAACACGCGCCCCTCGAATACCTCAATGGCGTCGGTGCGGCCCTCCCGCACGCGCACCGCGAAGGACGTGCCGACATCCTGGATCGTGCCGTCTGGAGTGCGCACCAGAACGCCGTCTTCGCCACCCTTGCCGTTTACAATCAACGTCACGCGGCCGGCGCGCAGGTCGATGACGTCGCGCCCAGCTCGCGTCTCGCGGTCAAAGTTCGCGCCTGGATCTGCCTTCACGATCAGGTTCGATCGATCTCGGGCCGGGCTTGGCGGCGCGGGCGTCGCGCGCAGACGCGCCTCCGAGTACCAGACCCAGCCGCCGGCCAACAACGTAAGCAGGAAGGCTGCGGCGAGAGCCATCTTCCGTACGGCCGGCCGCGCCGAGTTCAGGCGTTCGCTGTTCGCGCGGCTCAGCAGCTCGTGGCGCCATCTCCGGATGCGCAGCTCATCAGCTCCCGGCACGTCGATGGCTTGCAGCTGTCGGGCCAGGGCTGCGAGCCCTTCCCGCTCTTGCTCACAGTCCGCGCAGCCGGCGATATGGCGCTCGACGCGCGTGAGATCCTCCCCGGCGATCTTCCCATCTCGCGCAGCTTCGACCTCCCATATTCGCTCGCACTTGCTCACGACCTGTTCCTTTCGAGGCTTTTCCTCAATTCGCGCCGTGCGTGGTGCAGACGCGTCCACACCGTCCCCTTCGGGATATCGAGTACTCGGGCGATCTCTTCGGACGTCAGGCCCTCCACTTCGGCCAGCAGAATCGTCATGCGCTTCTCGACACTGAGCTTCATCAGCGCACTCGCGAGCTCGTTGCCGAGCTCGCTTTGCACGAGCGTGTCGTGGGGCGTGCACGAAGCATCGGCCTTCCAATGCCCCCTAAACCGCTCCCGAAATCGCGCGAGGCGCGCGGCGCCACGCCCAAGGTGCAGCACGTGTCGCGCCGCGATCCCAAACAGCCACGGTAGGCAAGATGGCCTTCCATCGTAGGTTCCGGCCACGCGCGAGGCGGTGAGGAAGACCTCCTGAGCGATATCCTCGGCTTCGGGCGCGTTCCTGGTGGCCCGCTGCACGAAGCGTAAGACAGGCAAGTAGTGACGGTCGTATAGGGTGCCAAGCGCGCCCAGCTCGCCGTGCGCGATGCGCGCCATGGGCTCGGCGTCGTTGTCGGCTTCGTCCTCGGCGTTGCGGGGCCAAGCCCGTTTCATTGCAGCACGCTCCAGGCAAAGCCCAAAGCCAGGGTTATGCCGCCGGCGGGCAGCTGAGGCAGCGGCGGCGAGCGGCGCGCGCAATGGCCAACGCGCGTCGGATAAACCTCACCGCCTAGCAGCGCGAAAAAGCCAGGACCTCCGCTCGCCGGTCCCAAGAAACGCACGGCGGCCCCGAGCGTCACATCCGCGAACGCGCCGCCCGTGTCTTCGGGCGTTCCTTCGAACGCCTCTTGATTCTCGATCATCAGGCTGAGCCCTGCCGTGAGATCGAGTGCGCTGCGACCGAGCCCAAAGCGCCGCCCAGCGAAGCCGCCCCACAGAAAAGACGACATCACCAGGTCGCGCGGCGCATTCTGCGCATGGACCGGAACATCCCGAAAATCCCAACGTATCCAAGAGCCAACCAGCCAGTGCTCGAAGACGACGTCGGCATGCAATGCCATGCCGTAGCCGAGATAATTCGGGCGTTCGGCGAAGCGTGTGCTGGCGGCCAGGCCGAACTCGAAAGCTCGCCTCGTGCCTCTGGCTTCGGGCGCGGGCGAGGCGCCTTGGGCGGCTCTTACAGAGGCGGACGCCTGTGCGGGAAGCTCTTGCGCTTCTGGTACGGGAATGCGTGTCACGAGCGACTGGATCACGAACGCCAACATGTCCTCATCTTCGACTCGCCGGATGGCTGCTCGGCCGTCCGCGAGTTCGACTTCAACAAGCACGCCCGGGGCGGCGGCGAAGATGCGAACTGTTGCGCAGCGATCTACATCGGGAAACGCCGTCAGGTGGCCCTTGAGCTCGGAAACCGCCGTCTGCCATGCAGGGTCGATGTCCGCGTCGAGCAGCAGAACCGGACCGCTACATGGGCGCTCATCGGACGCACCCGCGGAGCACGGGGAGGCAAACAAACAAGCGAGCGGCAACAAGAAGACGCTCCGGGGTAAAAGACCTGCCATGTATCTCCCCTGGAGACCGCATTCCTTCACTCAATACGGGTCAGCCGGTGCAGAGAAGCACCGAGCCGCATGCCTGAGAGGCCCCGGATCGGCTCGAAACCAGCCGATCGGACCGGTAGTGGGGTGTGAGCTGGCGGTCATCGGGTACGGCTACGCTGCCGGTCGGCGTTCACGGCGCGAGCGCATCAATCCAGTCGGCGAGCTTCTGCGTGCCCACGTCGTCGACCAAATGGCTGACAAGCGGCGGCATCTGATAGTTGCCGCGCGTATGTGCGAGCACCCATACCAAGCTCTTGTCGTGGGACCCTGGCGTAATGCGGACGGCATCTGGAAACTTCTGCATAACTGACGCAGTGGTCGGGGTCTGCTTATAGGTCGCCCGGTAGATATCCGTCGTAGTCACCGTAGCCGGGACCGGCGGCGCTGCCCCAGCGTCGTGGCCGCCGGCGTCCTGCGTCCCTGCGTCCCGCGCGCTTGAAACCGGCCACAACTCATCCGCACGTATGCGCAACACAAGCTTGGTCTCATCGCCGAGGCCGCGCGCCGAATGGCACGGCACGCCGCAGTTGACGTGTAAGTAGCCGAGTGCCGCAGCGGCCTTCCCGGTGCTGTCCTCGGGGAGCGCCATCGTCGTAGGCGTCCGCGGAACACTCAAGGAGCCGGCAGCCGTCAGACTCGTGAGCGTCACGCCCATGGCGGTGGGCAGGGAGAGCGCGACCGCTTCGATCCCGAGTAGCCTATCCGAGCCGCCATGGTGGCACTTGAGACAGTCGCGGTCCGTCGGGATCTCGTAGCCGTTCGGCAGGATGATGCCTTTGCGGTCCATGTTGAGCGTCGCGTGCTCGCCGTGGGCATCCCAGATGTAAGTGACTGCCGCCCAATCAGAATCGCTGTTCTTCCAGAACAGGCGCGTCTCGACGAGCGCACCGTTCAAGAGGAACTCCTTCCACGCCTTTGTTCCCACGGGGAACTTCCAGTAATCGAAATTGGACGTATCGATCTTCGTGCCCGGCGGAAGATAGAAATAGCGCTGCTTCTGTGCGCCGTCGCTCCAGAACGTAATGCCGGGCGTGTACGGCGCCACGCCGTCGGCAAAGCGGGTCGGATCACCGTCCACGTACAGACCAGTACAGAACAAGTCGAGCGGCACGCCGGCGTCCGTCTGGTCGGCGCACACGGCCGCGTCGAAGTGGCTGGGTCGAGCGGCGTCGAGAGACGTGACGCCTGCGTCAAGGGAGACATGCGTACCCGAGTCGGTCATCGCAGAGGCGTCCGCGCTCGAGTTCGTGTCAGTAGCAGGATTGTCACTCCCGCATCCTGGTGCCGCGGCGGAGAATGCCAGCGACGAGAGCGCGATTGCGATTCCGTTCGTGTCACTATTCGTCATGGAAGCCCTCCTCGATCGCGCTCTCTGCTCAGTCGTTCTTCGCGCCCGCAGCGATCCAACTACGGATCATCGCTAGCTGCTGCGTCGATAAAGGCATGCCGCCGACCGGCATGCGACTACCGCAGGGAGGGTTCTCGCTCAGCTTTTGCAGAAAGAGGCTCATGTCTGGCTGATTCGGGACCACCAACGGCTTGCCCATACACATGCCGCTGCCGGAGCTCTTGCCGACTAGCGCCGCGTAGGCCGTGGATGGATCGGAGCCCATCGATAACTTGCCGTTGCTGGCCTCACTCGCCGGCATGGAGTGACAGAAGTTGCAGCGAGGATTGGTCATGGAAGGAAAGATCATGGGGTAGATCTCGCTGAACTTGGCGACCGGCCCTGCGTCCGGCTGCGCTTGCCCGCCCTCCCCTGCTTGCGCCGCATCCGCGTGCGCGGCGTCTTGCGCATGCGCATGCCCGCTATCCACGTGCGCATCGCTCTTCGAAGTATCCGCGTCCTCGGGCGGGGAATCGTCGCGGCTCGTGCTGGAATCGCTCCCACAGCCCGGCGCGACCGCGAGCACAAGAGCTGCCAAAGCGGCCGCTAGCGAGACATGACGATCAAAGATCTTGTCGCGGATTAATGGCATCACGGTTGTTCCTAACAAATCGACGGGCGCCCAATCGCGAACTCACTGCATGCACTGGAATGGGCCGTTCTTGATCGGCGGGAGCGTGTGGAGATACGTGGCGAGATCGCGGAGGTCTCCGTCGGCCATCATCCCAAGGCGGTCGGGGCCTCCAGGGTGCGTGTTGCAGAGCTCGCGATTCGTGCCCTTCTCCTTGTTCGTCTTGATCGCTGTCACGATGTCATCGATGCTCCAACTGCCGATGCCTGTCGTCATGTCGGGTGTAATGTTCGTAGAGGTCTGCACCGGCGCACCGCGAATGAAGGTGTACTTCTTCCCACCGGCGAAGGCTTTGCTCATGTCCGGCACCCCGTGGGAGACCTCGTCGGTGTGACAGTAGAGACAAGCGGTCTTGGCGATGTACCGACCGCGCTCCGCCGCGGCATAGTTGGGATCGCTCGAAGGCAAGGTCGTGTGTGGGATCTTGGTATCATCGGCCGTTGGAACCGGCGGATTCTGATCGAAGTATGGATAATCCGCGGCCACCACGTTGTCGTTTGGAGGAACCGTCCGGAGATATCTGATGATGGAGTCGACGTCGTCGGGGGTCAGGAGCGCGTACTCTGGGTACGGCATAATCGGGTAGATGGCGATCATTTCGTCGTCGATGCCCTTCGTGATCGCTCGACGAATCTGTCCGTCGCTCCACGCGTGGAGTCCCTCGGGATCGTGGGAAGTGAGGTTCTCTGCATTGACCGTCACGATCGTTCCATCCAGATCCGTGAAGTCGTACGAGCGGCTTCCGGCCAGATACTTGGTGGGATCGGGATTCCCATCCGGGCCGTTCGGCGTATGACAGACACCGCACATGAGCACGTGGTCCACGAGATACCGTCCGCGCTCTGCAGTGCCGAGCACCGCCGGACCTCCCAGGTCGCTCGCGGCGTCGTGATTAGCAGCTGCGCCTCCCGCGTCTCCGCCCGGCGTTGTCGCGTCGATGATTCGGCCACTGTCTATACTCGCCGCGTCCCCACCATGACCAGCGTCGACCGCTCCAGTGACTTTCCCAGCATCCTGCGCCGTATTGTCGGAGCTGCCTCCACATGCATGTGCGCTCAAGGCCAGAGCGATCGTGAACCCTCCGAACCATCGCCGATTCGTCATTGCCATCCTCGTGCTTGTCTAAAGAGTCATTCGGGCTCTCAGCGGGAAGCTGCGCCGTAACCGAGTGTTGCTGGTTACGAGAGCTCGCGTTCGCGGGGGTCGCGCGAAATCTCGGAGATTGCGCCCGGGTGTTCGCTCAATACTGTTGTCCGCCGGCGCAGAACTCCGCATGAAAGGGCCCTGACACCGTTCCCGCCGGATTGTTGTAAGTCGCTGTGACTGTCCCTTCGACAGGACCATTGGTCTCAGCTTTCACGAACGTAATGGAGCCCGAGGCAGCGTTCTTCTCGTACGCGGAAGACATGCCTCCCGGAGCGTAGTTCACCTCGCCAGGGTCGACCTGGACGGTGCCGACCTTGACTGGCGCCTTGACCACGATCTCCACGACTTGCGAGCCGGCCGGCAGGGAACCAAGCCAGCGCGACTCCTGCATCATGGCGCAAGTGAGAGGTGCCGAAGCCATGTAGACCAGCACTTCACCGCTGTTGGCGATCACGATAGACGACACGGTCGGCATGACCGCACCGAGCGCGCCGAGCGTTCCGCTCAGTTTCGTTATACTGGTGTCGACGGCCCCGGCGTCGACACCTGCCATCGCCCCCGCGTCTCCCGTTGTGCTATTCGACTCCTCGTTGGCATTGTCAGAACCACACGCGCTCATCACGACAAACAGTCCAGGTATGAGCGCGCCGCTCCAACCGCCATCTACCGGCAGCCGCGATGGACGGCGGGACCAACGATCAGTGTCGCCCGTGAGAACATCGCGGGCGTGCCGAACCAGTGCGCCACCAGCCGCAACAATCGCCGCGAATTCGTAGATCTTAAGGAGGATGCGCAAGGCTCAGACCTCGGATTGCGGAGTCGCGACGCTCGCAGGATAGCGACCGTTTGCCCCCACTTGCCCGCGCACCAGCTCTCGCTTCAAATAAAATCCATCTGCTATTCGTTTGCGCCCATTTGGCATCGGCGTGGCTTCGCTTCCAGGGTCAGTACTCTTGGCCACCCTGGCAGAACTCGGCGTGAAACGTTCCCATGACGTTACCCATCGGGTAGGTCGCGCTAAAGTCTGCTTCCACAGGACCATTGGCCGTGCTCTTCGTATAGGTGATCGTCCCGGAGCTCGCGTTCTGCTCGTACGCAGACGACATCCCCCCGGGTGCATAGTTCACCTCGCCGGCGAAGAGCCCCACCTGAACCGCCGTGCCCACGACCGGAGCTCCCTTGACGATCACCTCTACGACCTGCGTTCCGGAGGGAAGGGACCCGAGCCACCTCGACTGCTGCATTTGGGCGCACGTAAACGGCGCCGAGATCAAGTAGACGATGGTCTCTCCGCTATATGAGATGTACAGCGAGGACACGGTGGGCTGTACCGCGCCGAGCGAGCCCAGCGTCCCCATCAGGCTCGTCGTGCCGCCGCCACTCGATGCATCACTGGACCCTGAAACAGCGCCGTCCAAGTGCGCGGCCCCCGCGTCGCTCGAATGGCCAGCATCGGCTGCCCCGGCTCCCCCGTCTCCAGCCGGGTGGGTACCGCCGGCGTCTTGGAAGGTCTGGACGCCTGAGTCGTGAGCCGTGGACGTGCCGGTCTTGCCGGCATCATGAGTCGTCCCGCTGCTACCGCCCGCATCCTTCGTGCTTCCAGCATCCTTCTTCGAGCTCGTGCTGCCGGCGTCATCGCTCGTGCTGGGCTCGCTCTGACTATTGTCAGGGCTGCCATCGGACCCGCCGCTGCCACAGCCAAACGACGCAAGGAGGAGCGAGCTCAGCACCGGGAGCGGCCATTTGTAACGAGATGAGTATTTGTGCATAGGTGCCCTGGTCGTGGAGGGGAGTGCGGGCAGATGCGCCGCACGGCAGACTCTTTGCCGCTGGTCGCGAGAACCTTCATGGGAAAGCGCTTGCACGCGCAGGGCCGCGCCGAGCTCCAGGCAAGCTGGCGAACACGTGTTCCGCGGGCGTTCGTGCGAGAATGCAATACGCCTGTAAGCGCGGCACCTTGGCACTAACGTTAGTCTGCAGACTCCTTGCGGGTGCGCCGTGTTGGTTCGAGCCAGCGCCCGTGCGCCATGATGACCCGGCGTAAGCCGGGCTCGTCGGCTAGCTGCTCCATCTGCTCGAAGCCATTGGGAACGATCCCGATCGATCCGCCTCCGTACAGGTCGCGCGAAACACCCTCGGCAGCAGGCGAAACTGCGCGTCGATCTCGCGGCCGAAGCCGGTGTCGAGGAGCAGATCGCCCGCCGGGTGCCTGACGAGTACGGCGGTCGCCGCGAACTGGCGCTCGTCGAAGGAACTTCCTCCGCATGCGCTCCGATCGGTCGGCGAGGCGGCCCGATGCTATCTCCTCGCCGTGCCGGTCGCTTTGAAAAAGACGAACGCCTGCCGCGCGCTCGACGCGGCCGGCGTCGCGTACGCACTGCGCGCGTACGACGTCGACGAGCGCGACTTGTCAGCCGAGAACGTCGCCCACAAAGTCGGGTTGCCGGCGGGGCAGGTGTTCAAGACCTTGTGCGTGCGCGCCGACGATCGCGGCGTGCTGCTCGCGGTGGTACCGGGCGATCATGAGCTCGATCTGAAGCTGCTGGCGAAGGCGGCCGGCAAGAAGGCCGTGGCGCCCGTTGCGCTCAAGGAGCTGAC
>CAZYWR010000826.1:0-6316 GCA_964651185.1 uncultured Polyangiales bacterium | reverse complement strand
CGAACATGTTGGGCGGGCTGACGTCGCGGTGCACGAGGTGCAGCGCGCGACCGTCGTAGTCGGTGAGCTCGTGCGTGTAGTGCAGCCCCGCGAGCGCTTCGCACAGCACCTGTACGCGCAGGCCGAGCGGCACGGGTGGTTCTTGCGCGGCCCGTCGCAGGAGCTCACTGAGCGGCTGGCCGTCGAGAAACTCCATGACCAGAAAGTAATGGCCCGCCTCCGCGGCGGCTTCGACCGTGTGCACCACGTTGGGATGATTGAGGCAGGCAGCGACCGTGGCCTCGCGCAAGAACAGCTCGACGAACTTCTCGTCCGCGGAGAGCTCGCCCCGCAGCACCTTCAAAACGAACAACTTTCGGAAGCCGCCCAGGCCACCCGCCAGCGCGAGATGGATCGTGCCCATGCCGCCTTGGCCGAGGGTCTCGATCAGGCGATAGCGTCCGAGTTGCTGTGCCGCTGTGCCCGCGGCTCCGAGGCGAACGACCTCCTGCATCACGCTCCTCGCCTGCTCCCCCGCTTGTCTGTGCTGTCGAAGGTCCGCCCCGCTCGTGGGGCGATTAAAATCTGCCGAACAGCGCCAGGCCGTCGCGGCGCGGCAGTACGTGCAGCGAGCGCCCGACCGAGAGCTTGCGTTCGCCCTCGTCCGCCGTTCGCGGTGGATCGATCAGGAAGTACACAGCGAACCCGAGCGCCACGATCGTCGCTGCGCCAAAGCCATCCGTCAGCGCTGCGTAGGTCTTCAGACGCGAGCGGTCGTCGGCGAGCGCTCTGTCGTTCACGGGAAAGCGATCGAGCTCGCGATCCAACGTACGATCGGCGCTCTGCGTGACCAGGCCGAACGTGAGCGTCGCCCCGCCGAGCGCGACCGCCGTGGCGGCCGAGATCCAGAACGGTCTGTAGTTGCGCTGGGGCGCAGATGCAGACGCGGCGTCGGCCGCCGAACCGGGCGCGGGGTCGCCGCCTTCGTTTAGACGCAGCTCGACGCGCGCGTGATCGCCGCCCGCCACTTTGATCTCTCGCCTCTGGGCACGGTAGCCGGGTTTTTCGACCCTGACCTGACACACGCCGGGGTTGATCAAGATCGGCGTCGAGAGCGGGAGCGTCCCCATGTACGCGCCATTGACCGATAGCTTCGCGCCGGACACGTCGCTCTCGACCCAGAGCTCCGCGATGCGCGTGCGCAGGCGGGCGATCTCCTCGAGCGTCTCCGCCTTACGCGGGGTTGCTACCTCCGCGCCACCCTCTTCCAAGTAGCGCTCGAACAGCCCGAGGGCCGCCACGTACTCGTGCCGCTCCGCCTGAATCTGCGCCAAGTTGTAGAGCACGCGGTAGCTCGGCACCAACTCGTGGGCGCGCTCGAACTCGACCAGCGCGGCATCGAGGTTTCCCTCGCCATAGAGCTCGATCCCGCGATCGAAGTGCGCGGCCGCTTCGCCGCCCGGCCCCGCCGCGCGTTGTGCGCGCAGCGCGCTCGGGGTCGCGAGCAGGAAGGTCGCGCAGACGACCCAGCGCCAGGATGAAGAGCGTCTCGCGCGCGGTGCGCCGTGGTTCGAGGCAATGCGCATGGTCAACGCAGATCCGGGCGAATGTACGCGACCGTGATGAAGCTCGGCCGCACCACCACGCTCGACGTCGTCAACTTGAGGTTGAGGTCGACCTTCGTCACATCGATCACCGCGCTCCCCGCAGGAAAGTTGAGATAGCCGCCGTTGCCGATATCGTCCGTCTCCGTGGCGCTCGTCGTCGGCAGCAGATCGCGCACGTAGAACTGAATGGTCGCGGCGTCCTGCTGGGGAGTCTTGAAGGTGACGCCAGCCAGGGCTGCGCCCAAGCAGTCCTCGGCGATGAGCATCATGTGTCCGCGCTGCGGGTCGATGTCCGAGCCGATCGACAGGGCCAGCGCGTCGACCACCCCCACGTCGAGCAGCGGTACGGGGTCCAGCTGGCCGTCGCTCGGTAGCACCGCGGGCAAGAAATAGAGCGCGGGGAAGAAGCGAGAGTCTTCGATACGTAAGTAGCCCGCCAGATCGTGAGGCACCTGAAACGTCAGCTGTCCGTCGCGGCCCGTCGTTGCCTGCGTCACCGGCGTCACGCAGTCGAGGTCGAGCTTCTGACAGACGGAGGCGCGCACGCCAGACAGCGGTGAAAGCGAGAGGGAGTCTCGCACCAGCGCGTGGAGGGTCAGGGGCGCGAACGAGGATGCGTCTGCCGGTGGCTCGCAGCGCCACCTGGGGTTCGGCCGACACTGCGCGCTGATGCACATGCCGCCGGCGAACTCCGGACCTAGGCCGCTGCAGTCTGCGTCCGCTGTGCACTGCTTCGTGTCGGCGGTCTGCCAACAGACTCCGTCCACGCAAAGGGCGCCGGCCTTCCCGAGCGCGGCGCAGTCGCCGTCGACCGAGCATTCGCGGGCCGCTGGCGTCTGGGCGTCTTCCGTCGCTGCTGGCGCCATGGCTTGCGCGTCGGGCTCCGCAGGCGAGCCCGCATCGTCTTGCGAATCGGCACGCGCATCCCGCGCGTGCGAGGCATCCTGACAGCGCGTCCCCGAACAGGCATCGGCACGCGCGGCGGACGTATCGCTCGCGCAGGTGCCGCCGTCCCCACACGCCGTGCCCGACGGAGGGCGACACTCTCCGCGGATGCACACGCTCTCTGCAAACGCTGCGCCGCGACCCCGGCAGTCTGCGTTGCTCGAGCACTGCGCGCGATCTGCGTCGACGAGCACGCTGCACGAAGCCCACAGCGGCGCGGCCCAGCCCATCGCCAGCACGCAGCTGCGCAGGCGCGACTTGCGAGAGGCGAACTGGCGTCGTCCTCGCACGGAATGGGCAACGAACGCCCAGGAGACGGTCGGGCGTCGATCACGAAACACGCATGCGACTCCTCCCGACCGCCACCTCGAGACACAGGACGGTGGCGAGCGGTGTGTACCAGACGGAACAGTTGGGGGGTTGTTCCTAGCTCGACCATCTACCCGACGCGCATGGCGCGAGCAACGCCGGGGTCCGGCGCATTCACCCCGTTCTCATCCGATCTGAATGCGAGCCGCGGCAGGTTTTGCAGCTTCGTGTCGTGCAGGGGCAACGCGACTGCAGTATAGGATTTCAACATGACACGCCGTATTGGTACCTGTCTTTCTCTTGGCTTTGGCCCTTGTTTCCTGGCAGTTCTCGCGTGCGCATGCGCGGAAGACGCAGCGGGACAGGGCGGTCACGACACGGATCTTCCTGAGCCGCAAGCGCTCGCCGTCCCTGAGGCACCGCCCGGTAAGCAGCTCGCATTGGGCCGGGCGCACGGCTGCTCCCTTGATCCCGCCATCAGCGGACTTCTGTGCTGGGGCGACAACAGTCATGGGCAGACCGACGTACCGCCTTTGATCGACCCACGCTTCGTGGCGACCGGTGGCGACGTCACCTGCGCGATCGATGGCAGCAAGGTGATCTGCTGGGGCGACGGTGCGCAGGGACCGCTCACGGCGCCGCATAGCGTGCGGAATTCCGTGCAATTGGCGGTCGGCGAGGGCCACGCGTGCGCACTGAGCGCGACCGGGAAGGTACGCTGCTGGGGCGATGACACGTACGGCCAGCTCAAGGTGCCCGGGCTCGATGGAGTGAGCGCGATCGCGGCAGGCGCGCGCCACAGCTGTGCCCTGACGTCTGATGGCGTGACGTGTTGGGGCGATGGCGCGCTCGGACAGCTCGACGTGCCCGCGCTGACTGCGCCGGAGCAGCTGGCGGTCGGTGGATCGCACAACTGCGTGATCGATCAGGGCGCCGTGGTGTGCTGGGGCGGTGACATCCCTGCTTTGTTGGACGACATTCCCACCGTGAGTTCGCCGACGTCGATCGCCGCGGGCAGTTCGCATAGCTGCGTGCTCGGCGAGGAAGGCGTGCGTTGTTGGGGCGATCCGGCGGCGACCGATCTTACGCCGCGCGAGCTCACCAACGTGCAGCAGCTGGCGGTCGGCGGCGGAGGGGGCTTAGGGTTCGCGTGTGCGCGCCACCAACAAGGCGTCGCGTGCTGGGGCGACGACAGCCTCGGTCAGACCGAATACAACGGATATCCCTGGCACGTGCTGTTCCGCGGCGAGTCCGAGATCCAGGCGCCGGCTTCGGCGGTCTGGGACGTGCTCATGGACCTCGATCACTACCCGCAGTGGAATCCGTACACGATCGGCATGAAGTCGACGCTGCAGATCGGCGATCCCATGGTCATGACGGTCAAGATGGACGACCTGATCACGCTCGAGCAGACGGAGTACATCCGGGTGCTCGAAAAGGATCACAAAGTCTGCTGGGGCATCAACACGGACACGCCTGATCTGAACAGCGGCGAGCGCTGCCAATGGCTCGAGCCGCTCGCCGACGGCGGTACGCGCTACGTCACCGAAGACCTGATCGAAGGCACCCTCAATCCGCTGGTGCTCCTGCTGTTCGGCGACGACACGAAGGTCGGGTTCGAAGGCGTCGCCGCCGCGCTCAAGGTCCGCGTCGAGTCGCTGTACAAGCCGTAGATACGCCCGCCCGATGGGGACGCGCCACGGCGGCCATCACTGCGGCGCGACGGGCGATCACGGCTGCGCGGGCGAGCTCGCGAGCTCGTCACGGGCGCGCGTCTGCGCAGCGATCGCGCGCGTCGCGGCGATCAACGCGAGCACGACGCAGGCTCCGCAGCCGAGCAGGACGGCGCGCTGGCCGTAGCGCTCCACGGCGGCTCCGATCCAAGGCCCGAGCAGGACATAGCAGCCGCGAAATAGGAAGTTACGGAAGGAGAGGAAGCCTGCGCGATCCGAAGACGGCACCAGACGCTGCTCTTCATGGTGGAGGAGCGGCGCGTGCAGACCTCGTACGAACGTGAGCAGGTAGTAGAAAAACGCCGCGTACACGCCGTGACCGAGCCCGAGGCCGGCATAACCGGCCGCTGCGATGGCGACCCCTAACCACAACGTCGCGCCCAGTCCGAGCCGCCGCCCGGCACGCTCGCTCACCAGCGAGCCGAACGCGATGACGTAGTTGGCGCTCGCCCAGAATGGACCGAGCCAGGCAGGCTGCATGCCGGCGTCGCGCGCGTAGAGCGCAATCAACCACACCGGCAGAAAAGACATGAGTCCAAAGGCGACTGACGCGAACACCACCGCGCGCAGCGGTTTGCTTTCACGCAAGCCATGCCGCGCAATGAAGCGCATCTGGTCGAAGTGGCGTTGAATCTTCGGCGCGGGGAGGGCTACCGGCGCTAGCCCGAGCGCCACGATCAGCGCGAATGACCAAACGATGATCTCCAGCTGAAAAGGTAAGCGCGACGCGTACGCGTAGAGCCAGCCGGCCACGAGGGCAGCCGATCCCTCCGCGATCTGGCCGCACATGCGCGCGCGCGCGTACCAGCGCGCGAAGGCCGGCTCTTGTCCGGTCTGTGCGAGCGACTCGTAGAGGAGCGCCGAGTCGGCGCCCGAGATCAAGGAAAAGCCGATGCCGAGCACGGCCTCCGCCGCGATCACGCCGCGCAGCGAACCCGCCACGGCGTAGAGCGACCAGCCGAGCAGCGCGAGCGCGCTTCCGCTCACCAGCGCGAAGCGGTGGCCCACGCGATCGGCGATGTAGCCCGAGGGAAACTCGAACACGGCGATCACGAAGCCGAAGAACGCCTGGACCGACAGCATCGTGGAGATGCTCATGTGCAGGTCGTCGACCCAAAACAGAGGAAAAATCGCGACCGGAAAGATGGTGCCAAACAGCGCTTGGTACACGCACAACAGCGCTGGGTTCCGGGTGACGCGCATCGTGGAGCGAACCGATCTTCGAGTCATAGCGGATAAGCGACGGCAACTCGTTCAGCGGCGGCTGGCAGATCGGCGGGTGCGTAGCATGTTCACGCCGGAGGCATAGAGATGCAAAGCAGGGTGAATCTGGTGCAAGCCGCCCGCGATCAGATCGCGCAGGACTACGGCCGCCCATGGAGCATGTACCTGCGCGCCCCACGGGCGCGTCTGACCGCTGCCCTCGGTCTCATGTCCGGCGTGCGCTGTGAGGACGAAGGGGATGGCTGGGCAGAGTGAGCGGCGCGCAGGGCGCGGGCGCGCGCACAGCGTGTCGATGATCCCGTGGGTCCTCGAGTTGCTCGGCACGAGCGCAGGCTGTGTCCTCTTGAGCGCGAGCTGCGGCGATCATGTGCATTCGGCCGCAGATGCCGCGCGCGACGCAGACGGTGTGATCGACGCAGCGCACGGCGGCGCGAGCGAAGCGGGCTTAAGCGACGCGCGCGCCGATGCCGACATTGACGCAGGTGCGCGCGATGGAAGCGCCGGCGCGCCTCCAAGCGA
>CAZYWR010000825.1:0-2685 GCA_964651185.1 uncultured Polyangiales bacterium | reverse complement strand
GAGACAGGCGCACCGGACGCCAGCGACCCGCTGCGCCTCGACACGTACACGATCGAGGAGACGCGCGCGCATGGCGGCGCTCTCAAGCTGGAGATCGAGGCGGAGGATACGTTGGGTCTGCTTGGGTCGCTCTTGAGCCAGCTCGCGATGCTCTTTCTCTTCCCGATCGAGATGCACATCGAGACGCGCCGTGGCCGCGCCTACGACAGCTTTTGGCTCGGTACCGTGGGGGCGACGAGCCCGGGCCCACGCATCCGCGACTCGCTCGACCGCGTGCTCGCCCGCGCCCGCACGTTGACCTGACGGCTCAGCGCTCGCCTCCTAGGCGCGGATGAGGCGCTGACGGACGGGGACTTTGCAGGCTCTGCTCGTCCATGACGGTCCCGCGACGACGGGTCCCTTACGTTGTGTGCCCTGGCCTTACCCATACTTGGGCATGACGGAGCGCCAAGTACCCGGCCAAGCTCGGTATGATTTCGTGGATGGAACGCGAAGGAGGGCGCCGGATCATTCTCATCGACGCGAGCGACGCCACACGCGACGTGCTCGCGGTGCGGCTGCGCGCGCAAGGCTATGAGGTCGAGCCCGTGCCCGACGGTGCCGCCGGCGCGGACCTCGCGCTCTCTTCTCCGCCCGCCGCCGTCATCTCCGACCTGTGGCTCCCGAGCTTGTCCGGTGTGCAGATCTGTCGGCTCTTGCGCTCCGAACCGGCGACGGCCGAGGTGCCCGTGATCTTACGCGGGGAGCGCGACGATCCGAAGAGTCGCTTCTGGGCCGAGCGCGCCGGGGCCGCCGCCTACGTCGCCAAAGGCCGCATGGGCGATCTGGTCCGCGCGCTCGCGCGCGCGACGGCTTCGCTGCGGCAGGGCGATAGCTTCTTCATGCAACTGTCGAGCGGCAGCATGGATATTCGGGACCGCATCGCCCAACATCTCGACCGCGCGCTGTTCGAGTCCGTGATCGCTGCCGAGGTGCGCTCGCTGGCGAACGAGGGCGAGTTCCAGCGGCTGTTCGATTCGCTGTCCCAGCTGTTGTCGCAGCTGAACGCCTACCGCTGGCTCGCGCTCGCGACTCCGGCGCCCGAGCACTTCGGCGTGCATTGTCATCCGCGCTTGGCCGCGGAGTGCGAGGCCGAGGCGCGCGCCGTGCTCGGCGTCGCCCCGGAGCTCGCCGTGCAGGCCGTGCACGACGAAGACGCGAGCAACGCCGGAGCCCTGGGCGAGGCGATCATCGCCCCGGTGCGCTTCGCCAACACGGTCGTGGGCCTGATCGCGCTCGCACCGACCACGAACCGCGAGGAGGCCGAGAAGCTCGTCCCGCTGGTCGCGCGCGAGCTCGGGGGTGCCCTGCGCATGGCGGCGCTGGTCGAAGAGTCGCAGCGTCAAGCGACCACGGACGTGCTCACCGGCTTGATGAACCGCCGCGCTTTCTTGCCGGCGGTGCGCGGCGAGCTCGCGCGAGCGCGGCGCTATCGGCTACCGCTGACGGTGCTGCTGCTCGACGTCGATCACTTCAAGATGGTCAACGATCGCTATGGACACGCCGCCGGCGATCAAGTGCTCGCGAGCGTCGGCAGGACACTGCAGCGCACGCTGCGCAGCTCCGATCTGGCCGCGCGCTGGGGCGGCGAGGAGTTCGTGGCCGCTCTGACGTGTACCGACCTGACTGGCGGTCGCCAAGCCGCCGAGCGCGTGCGGCAGGCGGTCGAGCAGATGATCGTCGACGACGGCGGCGGATCGCGCATTCCCGTGACCGCTTCCGTAGGGGTCGTGCTGCTGCGCGACGACGAAGGCGTGGACAAGCTGATGGATCGCGCCGACCGCGCCATGTACGCGGCCAAATACGCCGGGCGCAACCGCGTGGGCATCGACGAGCTGGACGGGACAGACGCGCCGCCCGAAGCGGCCTCTGCAGGCCCGAGCGCGCACGCAGTCGCTCCAGGCCGCGAAAAGGCAAACGAGCTGTCCTAAATGAGAGCTCTCGATTCTCGATCTCTCATGGGCCGGGGAAGCCCCCGGCTCTGTGCCGGTGAGACACTCGAGGTTTGAGTCTTACCCGGTCCCGCTCCCGGCTGGCTGCAGTGAGCTCGCTAGCTTCTGACGAGCATCGCCACGATGCGATCGAGTCGCCGCTTGCCGTGGCGATGCACCTGCTCGACGGGTCTCCGGCGAAGCGCCGCCTCGCCCATTTCGCTCGCCCCGAGTCTGCCAGGCGCGCTCCTGCTATGGTGCTCGCATGGTGCAGGTCAAGATCTGCGGCGTCACTTCGGTCGAGGACGCCGAGCTGTGCCTCGACGCTGGCGCGGATGCCGTCGGCCTCAACTTCTGGGCCGGATCGGCGCGTCGCTGCGACGAGGCCCAGGCGCGTGCAATCGCGGCCGCGCTGCGCGGGCGCGCGCTGGCGGTGGGCGTGTTCGTAGACGCGAGCGAGGAAGAGATCGCGCGCGTCGTCAGCGAGGTGGGGCTCGATTGCGTGCAGCTGCACGGCGACGAACCGCCCGCATTGGTCGCGCGCTTTCTGCCCCACGCGTACAAAGCGCTGCGCGTGCGCGCTCGCTCGCTCGCCGGCGTGGTGCGCGCCTTCCCCGGTGACTACGTGTTGCTCGACGCCTACGTGCCGGGACTGCCGGGTGGCACCGGCCGCGTGTTCGACTGGGAGCTCGCGCGCGAGGTCGCGCAGGACCGC
>CAZYWR010000824.1:0-6813 GCA_964651185.1 uncultured Polyangiales bacterium | reverse complement strand
CTCCTCGGCGTCTTCTTCCGCCGACGAGCCGTCCTCGGGTTGCGGCGCGCGCCCCGGAGCGCCGCCCGCGGCGGACACGCTTTCTTCCGGCGCGGAGGTCGCTGGCCCTTCGGAGCCGGTTGTGCCGGAAGCGGCATCCGCAGGCGCAGCTTGGGACGCGCTGTCGCGCGCGCGCTCCGGCTCCGCGCTGTGCGAGGTCGATGGGGGAGTGGCGCGATGGGCGGGATCGCCCTGGCTCGCACCCTCCTGGGCTTCGACCGCGGGCGCGGGAGCCGGGGGTGCTTCGTGTGGTTCGGTCATGACGTGCCTGATCGCGGCCCTGAAGGGCGCGGGGTCGGGAACGTACGCTTCCGACCGCGCCCCAGTCAAGGAGACCGCCGCCGCATCCATGTCATTTCGCCCCAGCGCGGAGCCGCGCCCGTCGCCCTCAATTAGGGCAGGCCGGGCAGCGCACCGCTATGGCCGCGAGAAATCCCACTTCAGGTCGACTTGGCCCTGCGCCCCCGTAAAGCGCAGCAGCGCGAACAACGACTCGTCTGGAAGCGTGGGATAGCCGTCCTCGTGCCGCGCCGGAAAGACCAGCCGGAACGCCTGCCGATGCGACGAGATGCTCGGGAAATAACGACGCTCGCCCGGCGTGGGGCGGCGCACGTGCTGGATCTCGATCGGCCGCGACTGGCGCCCGCGATCGTCGACGAGCAGCACTCGCCAAGCGCCCGTCTCCTTTCGCAGGTCGAGCTCGCGCGGACGCCCGTCCCCGAGCGTCACGAAGAAGCGATGCCGCTCGCTCGCATCCGCCAGCGACTCGCCGAGCAGCGCATTGCGCAGATCCGTCGTGAGCGCGAAGTCGTATGCGTAGCGCACCACATACGCCCAGCGAAACTCGCGTGACTCGAAGGTGGCAGTCACGTTGAGCACGGTTTTCAGGCCGCCGAAGTCGAACGGGCGTGCGCTGCGCGTCCAGCGCTCGTAGACGTCATCGTAATCGGTCGGGGTGAAAGCGTGCGGTCCCGGCGCCAGGGAGACGACCGGGGCTGCGCACGCGACGAACGCAACGGCCGTCAGAAAGCGCGCAGATCGCCAGAGCCTTCGCACCGGAGCATCCTTATCGGCGCGGCGGCGAAATGTCCAACTCGCGCGCAGTTGTGCCATCACGCGGGTTCGGCTATCCCCACGTCCGCGCGCACGTAACCGCCCTCAAGGGCGTCACGACTTAGCCGCATGGAGGCCGTCCTGTCCCAACGAACCGCCGCGCGCCGCTTGACACATGACGACCTGCTCGCGCCCTTCTACGAGGCCTTCAAGCCGCCCAATCGCTGGCGAGTAGGCACCGAAGCCGAGAAATTCGGCGTCATGGAGGGGAGCTACGCGCCGCTGCCCTACGCGGGCCCACGCAGCGTACGCGCAGTGCTCGATGCGCTGGTCGAGCGATTCGGCTGGGTGCCCCACGCCGAGGTCGAAGGAGGCGAAGTGATCTCGCTCTCGCGTGGCGCGGCGTCGATCACGCTCGAGCCGGGCGGCCAACTCGAGCTGTCGGGTGCACCGTATGCGAGCATGCACGACACGCAGGCAGAGTGGTCGCAGCACATCGCGGAGCTGCGCGCGGTCGGCGCGCCGCTAGGCATCGCCTGGCTCGGGCTCGGCTTTCATCCGCTCGCCAGACAGAGCGAGCTGCCCTGGGTTCCGAAGCTCCGCTATGGCGTGATGCGCGAGTACCTGCCGCTGCGCGGCGGCATGGGCCTCGACATGATGCGCCGCACCTGCACGGTGCAAGCGAACCTCGATTACGGCTCGGAGGAGGACGCGCTGCGCAAGATGCGCGTCGCGCTCGCGCTCTCGCCGATTCTCACGGGCATGTTCGCGAACAGCCCGCTGTACGAGGGGGCGATCGGGAGCGCGCGCACGCGGCGCGGTCTGGTCTGGCTCGACACGGATCCCGATCGCACGGGGCTCTTGCCGTTCCTGTGGAGCGATCGCGCGAGCTTCGAGGACTACGTCGAGTGGGCGCTCGACGTACCGATGTTCATGGTCAAGCGCGATGGCCAAGTCGTGCACAACACGGGGCAGACCTTTCGCGCCTTCATGCGCGAGGGCTTCGGCCAGGTCGAAGCCAGCGCTGAGGATTGGCTGGTCCACCTCGGGACCTTGTTTCCCGAGGTGCGCTTGAAAAAAACGATCGAGCTACGCGCGGTCGATAGCCAGCCCTACGAACTCGCGACCGCGCTGCCCGCGCTCAGCAAAGGGCTCCTTTACGAAGGCACGGCGCTCGCGCGCGCCGAGGCGCTCGTAAGTAGCCTGCGCTACGAGACCGTGCAGGGCGCCCGCCGCGAGATCGCGCAACGCGGGCTGCACGCCGAGCTAGACGGCCGCCCGCTCTCCTCGTGGGCGCGAGAAGTCGTGGCCATCGCTCGCGGGGGCCTCGAGCGGCTCGAGGCCGCGAACCCCGACCCGCGCGGCGGCGAAGCGCGCTATCTCGAGCCTCTCGAGCAGCTCTTGGCCCGCGGGCAGACGCCAGCGGACGCGCTGCTCGAAAAGCTCGACCCGGCTCGGCCCCTGGCGCCGCAGGTTCTCGAGCACTGTAGGCTTTGACGCCCAGCCACACGTCGGCTGGATCCCGCGCAGCTCGCAGGGCGCGAGCGCGGTCCCGCCCTACGAAGCGACCCGTCACCCTTCGTCGTGCTCGTCGCCCTCTCCCTCGCCGTCGTTCTCGTCGTGCGAATCCTCGCCGTCGTCTTCTTCGTCGCCTTCGATCGTCCCCTGTCCCACGTTCACGAGCTCCTTGAGCTCCTTGCCAACCTTAAAGAACGGCAAGCGCTTCTCGGGGACGGGCACGGTGCGACCGGTGCGCGGGTTGCGCCCGCTGTACGGTTTGTACTCGCGTACGGTAAAGCTTCCAAAGCCGCGGATTTCGATGCCCTCCCCGCGCTCGAGCGCAGCCGTCATCGAATCGAACACGCAGTTCACGACGAGCTCGGCGCGGCTCTTGGTGATCTGGGTGCGGCGCGCAACCGCATCGATGAGCTCGGACTTGGTCATCGAAACTCGCCTCCTTGAAATCGTTGTAGCCGACGTAAGTAGCCATAGTCAATGAAGTTTCTGCGACAGTTCGAGAGTTCGCGCGAACTCTGTGACGCGCCCGACCGCGCGCACGCGCCGTCCTTCGCCTTGAAGGGTCGCCGCTGGCGCCAAGCGCGCGGGCGCGCGCCCCCGCCCGCGAGCGGTTGCGACTCGAGCAGATCTCTGGTTATCGTCGCGCACCACATCGCGAGGACCGCCATGCAAGGCCCTGAGTCGGATCGCCGCTACAATCCTCAACACGACCCTTTTTCCGCGGGCGCGCCCGCGCATCCAGCCGCCAACTACGACTTCAGCGCCTACGAGGAGCCGCTGGCTGACGTCGGTTCCAACGACGCGGAGACGATCAAGCGCATGAACCGGCGCACCTCGCCGGTCGGTCGCATCGTCGGCGTCGCGCTCGTGCTCGGCGCAGCCGGGCTCGGCTACTGGGCGTATCAGAGCAACGTCGCCTACGAGCATCGCAACGAGATCCTCGAGCAAGCCGGCGCGCTACAAGGCGAAGCGATGCTCGATGCGCTGCGCAATGCCTACGCGCAGACCGATCACGACGACGTCAAAGAGCGCATCCTGCTCAACCTGGGCGCATTCAAGGACGCCAAGTCGGTGCCGCTGATGATCCAGGCACTCGACGAGAAGGGCATCGTCCGGCGCGCGGCCGCGCGCGCGCTCGCGCACATCGGCTCGCCTTTGGCGGATCAAGCCAAGCCCAAGCTGCTCGAAGTGCTGCCCAAGACCGACGCGCGCGATCGGCCTCAGGTGGTGTGGGCGCTGGCCGTGCTCAAGGAGCAGGCGGCGATCCCCGACATTCTCCAGGAGTTCACCTCCGGCCACCTGCAGAACCTCGAGGACCTCGACCGCAAGCCGACCTTCGATCCCAAGGTGATCGTGGACGTCGTCGGTCCGCAGCGCATCGCGAGCGACGAGCTCCTGAAGAATCCCAACAAGTCCGTACGCGCGTTGGTCGCCGCCGCACTCGCGGAGGCGGCCGATCCAGCCGCCGTGGCGCCGCTCATCAAGCTGCTCGACGACGAGGACATCGAGGTCGTGCGGCAAGCGGCCGCGGGCCTCGGGCGCACGGGCGATCCGCGCGCGGCCGAGCCGCTGTTCGCGCTCCTGCAGCGTAAGCCCTCGCTGCGCCAAAGCGTGCTCGACGCGATCGCGCGTTCGACCAGCGCGCCCGACATCGCCAAGCTGCTCGACGGCACGACCACCGTCGACCTGAAGCGGTCCCTGGTGTCGGTCTTGCGCGACGGCCATGACCCACGCGTGGCCGACACCTTTGCGAAGCTCCTGAGCAGCGAGTCGGATGCAGATATCCGCGAGACTTGCGCGCTCGCGCTCGCCGATCTCGGCGACGCACGCGCGATCCCGACGCTGCTCGAGCTGATCAAGTCGGAAGATCGCACCACGGCGCTCGACGCGCTCGATGCCCTCGCGCTGGTGGCCAAGCCGCAGGTCGCCGACGCGTTGATCCCGATGCTCAAAGACAATCCCGGGCGCAAAGCGAGCCTGCTCAAGGCGATCGGCAAGTCCGGTTCACCGACGGCCGGCGCCGTGGTGTTCAAGGAGCTGAACACCGACGACCGCGAAGCGGCGGCGTTCGCGCTCGCCGACCTCAAGTACGCGCCCGCCTATCCGAAGCTCCTCGCCGACCTGAAGCGCCCGAAGGACGTCGACTTCTCGAAGCCGAGCGTGCCGACCGAAGAGATCGTGCGCAACCGGGAGATCGCGATCCGCGCGCTCGGGAAGTACGGCCGGCCCGACGCCATCCCCGGGCTCATGACGTTGATCGAAGATGGGGAAGACAGCGCCAAGCTGCGCGCGATCGCCGGCTCTGTGCTCGGGCAGCTCGCCGATCAAAAGACGCTCGCCACGATCATCGGCAAGGCCAAGAACGCAGCGCTGGACGAGGCCACGCGCAGCTACTACGTGCAAGGCCTGTGGATGGCGGATGCGCAGGCGCTGAGCGGCCAGCTGAGCGAGCTCTTGCAGCCGTCGCATCCGGCCGACGTGCGGCGCAGCGCGGCGCTCGCCATCGGCTACGCGGCCGACCCCGCGAACGATCAGCTGCTCCTCGACATGCTCAAAAATCCCGCGCTCAAACGCGAGGCGGCGTTCGCGGTGGTGTTGGGCGGCAACCAAGCGGCGGGCGAGGAGCTCTACCACCAGCTCGAGACCGATCGCGAGCTGCGCGAAGTGCTGCAGGACGTCCTGATGGCGGACGACTCCGACTTCTTCAACCTGATCACGAACCGCAGCTTCGCGAACGGCGAGATCTTCCGGCGCCTCAAGGTCGCCGACACGCTCCGCCACGGCAAAGGCCAGCTCACCTTCAGCTACCCATGGACGCAGACGGTGGCGCGGCTCAAGTCAGGCTGGAACGGCCCAGACGGGATGACCGCACGCCAGGTACGCGCCAAGCTCTACGAGGCATTGCGGGGCCAAGAGCCGGAAAAGCGCACGCTCGCAGCCGAAGCATTCGGCGCAATGGGCGAGCGCGGGCTGTTGTTGCGCTCGCGCGACGAGGCTGGGCCGGGTCAGCAAGAGGCGCGCGAAGTGCTCCTGCGCCAGAACCGCACGAGCAACGAGCACAGCTGACGCGCGCGATCGGCCCACCAAACCGAGGGCGCACGTTCGCGCTCTGCGGCGCCGACGCGCGCGGCTTTCGCTCGCTCGCGGAGCGAGGTTGAGCGGCGCCATCACGCGTGCTCGACATGCGCCGCCTTGAACAGACGCGCGACACGGCGCGCACTTCGATCCGCAACGATGGCGTGGCGTGGAAGGCGCGCGCCCGGGCTGCGCTCAGCGCGCTTTCGAGAGTCGCCGGCCCTGCATGCGGTTGACCCGGCGACGGTTTTTGGCTTTGAGCTTGGCAGTGAAACGCGCGCCCTTCTTGCGGTCGCGCTTTTGGCTGCGGGGCATGTGCAGATACATGTCTTCTCCCTCGTGAACTTACGCGGGCGGGCGATACAAGATTCGAACCTGTGACCTTCGGCTCCGGAGGCCGACGCTCTATCCAGCTGAGCTAATCGCCCGTAGCCCCTGCTTGGGCTGAGGCCGACAAAGGTAGCGAGGGCCGCGGTCGGCGCAAGGCCAGATGCAACCCAGCCCTAGGGTGCGCCGCCAGGCGCGCCGCGGAGGTCACGGGCGATCCGCTCGAGACGGTTATCTAACCCCGCAATTTGCGGGCGCGCTCGCGCTCGGCCGGGTGCTCGTCCAAAAACGCCCGGAAGCTCTCGTCGCTGATCTCGACCTCGATGTCGCCGTGCACTTTGGCTTGGCAGCCGAGCCGCGAAGTCGGGCGCACGTCGAAGGCTTTGTCGAGGATGTCGAACTCCTCGTCTTCGATTTCTGAGAGCGAGTCGAAGCCCTTCGTCACGTAGACGTGGCAGGTCGAGCACGCGCATACGCCGCCGCAGCGGTCGCCTTCGGGGGCGCCGCCGCGCTTGGCGGCCGCGAGGATCGACTCGCCTTCGGCGATCTCCACTTCGATCCCCTCGCGTGCGAACTTGACCTTGGGCATCAGCGCCGCTCCTCGCCGCTACGTTCGCGCGCATCGACGCCGAGGTGTGGTTCGATCCCGCGCGCGGTCGCGGTCTCCGCCTCGACTTGCGCCGCCGAGCGGCCCGTGAGCGCGCGCTCGATGCTGCGATCCATGCGCCGGCCGGCGAAAGCCTTCGAGGCATGGTCGAGATCCTCGGTGCGCCGATGAATCTCGTCCGGGTCTTCTTGTTT
>CAZYWR010000823.1:0-2237 GCA_964651185.1 uncultured Polyangiales bacterium | reverse complement strand
CGAAGCGCGCGTCACTGCGTGCGAGCCCGCCATCGAAGCGCGCGTCACTGCGCGCGAGTCACATGTCACGGCGCACGCGTCGCGGCGCGCGCTCGATATCGTCGCGCCTGCGGGCTGGACGCGCCACGTCGCCGAGCGCTCGGTGTTGCACGCGGATCGCGCCGGAGAATCGCCGCTGACCTTTGCGCTCTCGGTGGCGCGTGGGCTCGATGAACGACCGCGCCAGCTCGACGCGAAGTATCTGTACGACGAGGCGGGCTGCCAGATCTTCGAGCAGATCACGATCCAGCCCGAATACTACCAGACGCGCACCGAAGACGAGCTTTTGCGCCGTCACGCCTCCACCATCCGCGACCTGGTCGGCGATGTCACGCTGGTGGAGCTGGGATCCGGCAGCTCGCAGAAGACGCGCCGCCTCTTGGACGCCTGGACCGCGCGCGCAGACACCCGTTACGCGCCGGTCGACGTCAGCTTGACGAGCCTCGACGCCGCGAGCGCCGCGCTTTGCGCGAACTATCCGAACCTTACCGTCGACGCCGTGGCGGCATCGTATCAACGTGCTCTGCCCTTGGTGCGCGCGCTGTCGCCGTTGCTGGTCGCGTTTTTGGGCTCGAGCATGGGCAATCTGGGCATGCTCGGGGAAGATGAGCTTCTGGCCGGCATCGCAGAGAGCCTGAGCCCCTCGGACTTCTTCTTGGTCGGGCTCGACCTCGCCCACGACCCAGAGGTGCTCGAGGCGGCTTACAACGATCGTGCCGGCTGGTCGGCCGCCTTCACGCGCAACTTGTTCGCGCGCATGAATCGCGAGCTCGGCACCGCCATCCCGCTCGATCAGATCGAACACGTGGCTTACTACGACGCGAGCCGTGAGCGCATCGAGATCTTCGCTGAATTCCATCAGACCGTGGAGTTCGAGCTGAGGCTGATCGGCCGTTCCTTTCGCATCGCCCGCGGCGAGCGCATTTTGACCGAGGTCAGCCAGAAGTATCGCCCGTCGCACGACGCGGTGTTCGAGCATCACGGCCTCGGGCTCGCCTGGGCCTGCGAAGACGAGCTCGGCCGCTTCGGCTTACGACTCTATCGCCGCCAAGCCGGGCGCAAGCGCGCAGCGCCTCCGGGGGAGCCGTGGCACACGCTGCTCGCGCAAGTTCGACAGCGCACGCTCGAGCTCATCGCCCCCGTGCCCGAAGCGATGCTGCTCGAGCAGCACAGCCGGCTGATGAGCCCGCTCGTCTGGGACCTCGGGCACATCGCGAACTTCGAAGAGGTGTGGCTGACGCGCCGGCTCCTGGCCCAGGCCGAAGCCGGCGCGAGCGCGAGCGCGCACTTCGAGGATGAAGGGCTCGATCGCCGCTACGACCCGACCGTCACGGCGCGCGCCAAGCGCGATCAGCTGTCCTTGCCCCACGCGGCCGCGGCGCGCGATTACCTTGCGCGCGTGCGAACAGACGCGGAGCGCGCGCTCGATCTAGCCACCGAGCGATCGCGCGTGCCTCCTTTGCTCGCGCAGGGCTACGTCGTGCACATGGTGGCGCAGCACGAAGCGCAGCATCAGGAGACGATGCTCCAGGCGCTCGCGCTGCGCGCGGATCTCCCGTATCAGCCTGCCTGCGTGGAAGCCTCTCACACCGCGGACGCGCTGCGTCCGGCTCGGCGCGTGCTCGTGCCCGCGGGCCCCTTCCTGATGGGGACCCATGATCGAGCATGGGCCTACGACAACGAACGGCCAGCCCATCTCGTCGAGCTGCCGGCGTTTTGGATCGACCTCGCGCCGACGAGCAACGAGGAGTACCTGGCGTTCGTGGAAGACGGCGGTTACGCGCGGCGCGAGCTCTGGTGCGAAGCGGGCTGGCATTGGCGCGAGCGCGAATGTATCGAGGCGCCGCTCGGCGTGCGTCGCGAGCAGGGGCGCTGGATGCGGCTGGTGTTCGGGCGCTTCGCGCCGGTCGAACCGCACTGTCCCGTGTTGCACGTCTCGTGGTACGAGGCCGACGCGTACGCGCGCTGGGCGGGCAAGCGCCTGCCGACGGAAGCGGAGTGGGAAAAGGCGGCGGGCTGGGACGCAGCGCGCGGTGAGCTCAGACGCTATCCGTGGGGTTCGCAGCCGCCCGGTCGCGAGCACGCCAACCTCGACCAGCGGCGGCTCGCGCCCGTGGCGATCGGCAGCCGTCCGGCGGGCGCGAGCCCGTATGGCTGCGTGCACATGCTGGGCGATGTCTGGGAGTGGACGGCGAGCT
>CAZYWR010000822.1:0-9021 GCA_964651185.1 uncultured Polyangiales bacterium | reverse complement strand
GTGACGCGATCGGCGGCATCTGCTCGTTCGTGCCGCGCGTCTCCGCCAGGCGAACGATCAGGCTCTGATCGGGCAAACCGGGCACGATGCGCTGGGAGCCGAGGAACGCCGGTGCCCGGGCGAAGACGTTCACCGTCGTGGTGAGCGCGTTCCATCCGGCGAGCGTGCCCGACTCGAGCTCGCGCGGATCGATCCGCAAGAACATGTTGGAAGGGTAGGCGGTCGCGTTCGAGTTCTCGTTATGGCAGCTGACGCCGCAGTTGACGTGCAGCCACCCGAGCGCGTCGGCCGCCATGCCCGTTCCGTCGTCAGGGATGCGGTACGCCGCGTTGAGCGGCGGATTCGTGAGGCGGCCTTCGGCGACCAGCGTGGCCAGCGTGACGCCTTGGGCCGCCTCCAATCCGAGCAAGATCTGTTCGAAGCCGAGCAAACGATCGGTCCGGCCCTTGTGACAGTCGTCGCACTCCGACTGCGGAGGCACATGGTAAGGTCCGTCAGACAAGACCAGATCGGCGCCAAACGAGAACTGCGCCGCAGTCTCATCCGCGTTCCAGATATACGTGCCGCGCAACCAACGGTCGGATCGCACTTTGTGAAAGTGGCGCGTCTCGACCCGGTGCCCGCCGCGCGCGAACTCTTTCCAGACCTTGGTTCCGACCGGAAACGACCACTCGTTCCCGTGCGAGTTGTCGATCGTCATGCCGGGCGGGAGCTCGATCCAGCGCTGCTTCTCTGCACCGTCGCTCCACAACGGGACCGCCGGCGTGTACGGCCGCGCGCTCGCGACCACCTGCTTCGCGACCAAGTCGCTATACAGGCCCGTGCACTCGAGCGTCGGGGGTGGGTTGTTGTCGTCCGCGACGCAGCCGGGCGGCAACGCGCTCGAACCGCCATCGCTGCCAAGCACGCTCGCGTCGAAGCTGTTCAACGCGGGCGAGCTCGCCCCGGAGGATCCGCACGCGACCGCGAGCGCGGCGCTGCACAGCACGCCTCGGAGACGCCGGCTGAGCATGGCTCTGACCCCGGCTCACGTGCCGCCGTCGAGAGAGCGCACGACCGCGGTGCCACCCCCGCCTACGCCGCCGTCTCCGTTCCGCCCCGGTCCTCGCGGTAGGCCGCCGTCTCCGCGACCGCGCGGCTGGAAGCCGCCGAAGTCGACCGCCGTGCCCTCGTCCTTCGGCGTAAGTGAGCGCAGGTAGACGACCAGGCCCTTCTTCTGCGAGTCGTCCACGGTCCACTTGTGGAATGCCTGCCAGGCAGAGAGCGGCACGTTGGTGTGCTGGCCGATGCCCGGCGGCTTCTGCGCCATCGTGAAGATCTTGATCAGGTCGTCGTCGGAGTAGCCGCCCGTCTGCTCCGGGGTGTGCTCGACATCCCCGAACGTCGAAGCGAGCGGTGCGGTCGGACCATGGCAAGTCGTGCAAGCGAGGTTGGTGTTCAACTGGCTGAGGCCGCCTCCGCCCAACACGGCGCGGCCGGTGCCGCCATCGAGACCGATGCCGTTGTTGTAGCGATCGCTGCCGGTCTGCCAGTCTTGCGGCGTGGCAGCGGTGATGGTCAGCACAGCGCTTCCGCGTTGGCCGTCCGGCGTGGTCGCGATGATCTGGACCTTACCCGACTTCCGCATCGTCAACATCGCTCCATCGGCCGTGGCCGATACGTCGACCATGCTCGGATCGGACGCACTGAACGTGACGCCCGTGACGTCTTCTTCGACGATCACCGGCAGCTGGAAGTCGTGCATGCCGTCGTAGGCCGAGTACATCGGAGCGAAGTGCAGCGTCAGCGTGTCATCGATCGATGAGCCACCCGTCACCGGGTTGCTCGCGCTCACGGAAGCATCGGCCTTGGTGTCTCCGCCCGAATCGCCGCCGCACGCTGCGAGCGCGCCGACCGTCGCGAGCGAAACACTTCGAAACAACCCGGTTCTACGTAGCGAGCTCATCACGATGCCTTTCCCAAGGAAGCTCGATCGCCGTGCGACGGATCAAGAACGACCTCGAATCGTCCAAGCGCTGGGCGCCAGCGCGATTGCACGACCTGCACCATGCGCTTTCACGCGCGCGCTGGGCGGCCCCAGAAACACTTCGAAACAGCGTGAATCACAGCGGGTGCGATGGCGTCGTGCGCACGGCGTTCATCTGCGGTCCGCGCGTGGCGTGTCGCGTCCTGCTTGTAACCAGTCGCGCCAAGCGCGCGACGCGCTGCACGCTTTCTGCGGAGAATCACCTCGCGCGGGAAGCCTTCCCCGCGAGCGCGCGCTCCACGAGACGAGCAACACGCGCGTGCAACACGTGTGATTTGTTCGCGCGCGCGCATCGCGCGGCCCGTCTCTCGGGCAGCACAAATCCTCCCCACGTTGAAGAAAAGACAACGCTCGGCCGAAACGCGATGGGAGGAGGCGACGTATGAATATCAGCGGAGTCAGTCAGAACAGCGACTTGACGAGCGTGAACAAGGCGTGCTCGACGCAGTCGAGCAGCAATAGCAGCATTCCGCCCGCGAGCGCGGATGCGACCCAAGGCGCGAGCAGCACGGTCTCGCTCTCGAAGCCGGCCGAGAGGATGCAGAAGCTCGCCGAGCTGCAGAAGAGCGATCCCAGCAAGTTCAAAGATCTGATGAACCAAATCTCCGATCAACTCTCGACCGCCGCCAAAGCGCAGACGGGCGCGGCGGCCGACAAGCTCAACGAGCTCGCGAGTCGCTTTCAGAGCGCGGGACAGAGCGGCGATCTCTCGTCTCTGCAGCCGCAAGGAGCGCAGGGTCATCACGGCCATCACGGCCATCAACACGGCAACGCCGCGAAGTCTTCAGACGCTTCGGGCGCGCGCGAGGCCTACGCCAAGAATGGCCCGCCCAACGACGCCGTGAAGAACGCCCTCGATTCGGCGTTCGCGCTCGTCGACCAAGCAACAAGCGGAGCGCAGGAGACGACGGGCTAGTCACGGCGAAGCTGACCGCTTCCGCTCGCCCATGGCGTGCGCAAACGGGTGGTGCCGGGTGCCGGCCGCGCGGTTTTGCGATACGGTCAGCGCTGAGCGATGGCGAACGAACACCTCGATGTGCTGGTGGTGGGCGCAGGCCTCTCGGGCATCGCCGCCGGCTACTACTTGCAGACGCGCTGCCCCCGTCGCAGCTACGCCATCGTCGAAGCGCGCGAGCGCTTGGGTGGCACCTGGGATCTATTTCGTTATCCGGGCGTCCGCTCCGACTCGGACATGTACACGCTCGGCTTCTCGTTCCGCCCCTGGACGCAGGCGAAGGCCATCGCGGACGGCCCCTCCATCTTGAGCTACCTGCGCGAGACCGCCGAACAGTACGGGATCGACCGCAAGATCCGCTTCGGGCAGCGCGTGACGCGGGCGGCGTGGTCGAGCCGCGACGCGACCTGGACCGTGGACATGGAAACCGCGCAGGGATCGAGCCGCGTGACCTGCAACTTCCTGTTTCTTTGTACGGGTTACTACGATTACGCCCAAGGCTACATGCCCGAGTTCGCCGGGATCGAGCAGTTCGCGGGCGCGATCGTGCACCCGCAGGAATGGAACCCGCAGATCGACTACGCCGGGCGGCGCGTGCTCGTGATCGGCAGCGGCGCGACCGCGGTGACGCTGGTGCCGGAGCTCGCCAAATCGGCCGCGCACGTCACGATGCTGCAGCGCTCGCCGACGTACGTCATCGCGCGTCCCGATCGAGATCTGATCGCGAACGCGCTGCGCCGCTGTCTGCCTTGGAAGCTCGCGCATCGGCTGATCCGCTGGAAGAACGTGCTGCTCGGCATGCTGTTTTACGCCTATAGCCGCCGCCGGCCCGAGAGCATGAAGGAGCTCATCCTCAAGGGCGTGCGTGAGGCGCTCGGTCCCGAATACGACGTCGATCGGCACTTCACGCCCCGCTACAAGCCCTGGGATCAGCGCTTGTGCCTGGTGCCGAACGGCGACCTGTTCGAAGCGATCAAGGCCGGACGCGCGTCGGTCGTCACCGATCAGATCGAGCGCTTCACCGAGCGCGGCATCAGGCTCGCCTCGGGGGCCGAGCTCGAGGCCGATCTGATCATCACAGCCACGGGCCTCAACTTGCAGGTCGCAGGCGACATCGCGTTGTCGGTCGACGGAGCGCGTGTCGATGTCGCCCGCTGCCTCACTTACAAGGGCATGATGTACAGCGACGTGCCCAACCTCGCGGCCGCAGTCGGCTACACGAACGCCTCCTGGACGCTCAAATGCGAGCTGACCTGTGCGTACGTCTGTCGCCTGCTCCAGCACATGGAACAGACGGGCGCGCGGCAATGCACCGCGCGCAACCGCGACTCCTCGATCGAGCCCGAACCCTGGGTGAACTTCAGCTCGAGTTACGTGCTGCGCTCGCTCGACAAGTTCCCGAAGCAGGGATCGCGGCCGCCGTGGCGGCTCTATCAAAACTACGCGCGCGACCTACTCACGCTGCGCTACGGCGAGCTCGAGGACGGCATCCTGGAATTCTCGCGCAGCGACGCGCCTGAGCTCGCGCCCGCGCCCGGCTGACACCCCGATCAGCGCCCCCACGAATTCGCCATGGTTCCGCGGGCGTCGCTGACCGTGTGCCGTGCGCATCACCCCATCGCCGCGCGAGAAGCGACGCGCGCCGACGTATATACCGGCGAGACGTTCAGCGCTGCGCGTCCGCCCGCGGATGCTTCGGCGCTCAGGAGGACGCATGACCGAACCAGCCACCCCTGTATTCGCCCCGGCCGAAGACGTGCCCACGTTCGAGGCTTACACCGCGTTTGCGCCGGTCGAAGAGGCGCTCGAGCAGCATCTAGGCGCCAAGGCGAAGCTGCAGCTGCCAGCGCGTCAGCGCCAGACGTTCGCCCGCTTTCTGCCGTGGATCGCGCTCGCGTTTCTGCCCGCACACTTCGCGGCGGTGTTGCTCCTGCTCGGGGTGAGCGCACTCGCGGCCTTGTTCGGCTCGTTTTCGTTCGTGGGCGCGCTGGTGACTGCGGGCGTGTTCGTGCTCGAGCTCATCGCGCTGCCCGGGTTGTTCGGTAAAACGCGCCGCGGCTGGGCCTTTTACGTCTACGCGCTCGCGCTCTCCACGGCCGGCAACCTGGTCCGCTTTTCCCTGTTCGGGCTGTTCGCCAATGCGGCCTTCCTCTGGATCGCGTTTCAGATCAAATACCAGTACCGGTGAGCGCGCCTGCGGGGACAGAGTTCGTTCCGCTCAAGCGCCCGTGTGCCAACGTACCGGCTCGAGCTGCAGCGTGATGCCGAAGGTGCGCTTCACCTGATCCTGAATCTGCGCGGCGAACGCCAGGAGCTCCGCGCTGGTGCCGCCGCCGTGGTGCACGAGCGCGAGCGCGTGGCGCGACGAGACGCCGAACGCGCCGCGGCGCACGCCTTTGGCGATGCCGGCGCGCTCGACCAACCAGCCCGCCGCCAGCTTCACGCCTCCGTCGGGACTCGGAAACGTTGGGACTTCGTCCGCGCCCACCACGAGACCGCGCGCCAGCGCGCGCTCGACGACACGCGCCGCCTGTTCGGCGCTCACCACCGGATTGGTGAAGAACGAGCCTGCGCTCGGCTCCCAGCCCGGCTCGATCAGCATGCCCTTCTTGCTGCGCAATGCGCGCACCGCCACCTGCACGTCCCGCAAGCTCGGCGCGCTCTCGCGCGGCGCGAGCGCGCGCGCGACCTCGTCGTAGCGCAGGCACGCAGGACCCTCCGTGCGCAGGCGCAGGCGCACCGCCAGCACCACGAAGCGGCCCGGATGCCGCTTGAAGCGGCTGTCCCGGTAGCCGAAGCCGCAGGCTCCACCTGGAAGCCAGGTGAAGCTCCCGTCGGCCCGATCGAGCACCTCGACCGCCTCGATGACCTCGCTCACCTCCTGGCCGTAGGCGCCCACGTTCTGAATGGGCGTGGCGCCCGTCGAGCCGGGAATGCCGGTCAAGCACTCGAGACCGGCGAGGCGCTCGCTGACCGCCAACTCCACGACGTCGTCCCAGGGCTCGCCCGCTTGCGCGATCAACGTCGAGTACGTTTCGCCGCGCGTGAGCTCGAGCCCGCGCGTCGCCACGCGCAGCACGAGGCCGGGGAAGCCCGCGTCGCCCACGATCAAGTTGCTGCCACCGCCCAGAATACCGACGTCGAGCTGCTGCTCGACCGCCCACAGGAGCGCGTCGCGCACGACTTCACGGGCCGGCGCCTCGACGAAATAGCGCGCGGGGCCGCCCAACCCGAGCGTGGTGAGCGGCGCGAGCGGCTTGGCGGTCTCGAGCGCGAACGCCGGGGCCACGGCCGCGCCTCACGGCTCGAGCCGCTCGCGTCCGCCCATGTAGGGCGCGAGCGCCGGCGGCACCTTGACCGTGCCGTCGGGCTGTTGGTGCTGCTCGAGCAGCGCCACCAGCGTGCGCCCGATCGCCAGCCCCGATCCGTTCAAGGTGTGGACGAGCTCGGGCTTGTCGCCCTTGCCCTTGCGGTAGCGCAGGCGCGCGCGGCGCGCCTGAAAGTCGCCGAACCAGGAGCAGCTCGAAATCTCGCGGTAGGCGTTCTGCCCGGGCAGCCAGACCTCGAGATCGTAGGTACGGCGCGCGTTCGCGCCCAAGTCACCCGCGCACAGCTCCACCACGCGGTAGTGAAGCCCGAGCCGGGAGAGCACCGTCTCCGCGTGTTGCGTCAGCTCCTCGAGCGCCGAGAGGCCCTGATCAGGCTCGACCAGCTGCACGAGCTCGACCTTATCGAACTGATGCTGGCGGATGAGCCCGCGCGTGTCGCGTCCGTAGCTCCCCGCCTCGGCGCGAAAGCACGGCGTGTAAGCCGCGTAGCGCAGCGGCAGGCGTCCGGGCTCGAGGATCTCGTCGCGATGCAGGTTCGTGAGCTGCACTTCGGCCGTGGGCGAGAGGTAAAGCGCGAGGCCGCGGTTGTCGCCCTCGCTGAACTCGTGGGCCAAGCGGAACAGATCGGCCTCGAATTTCGGCAATTGACCCGTGCCGCGCAGGGACTCGGCGTTCACGATCGCCGGCGGCCAGATCTCCTGATAGCCGTGCTCGCGCGTGTGCAGGTCGAGCATGAACATCATCAACGCGCGCTCGAGCGCGGCACCCTGACCCTTGAGCACGCTGAAGCGCGCGCCGGCCAGCCTGACGCCGCGCTCGAAGTCGAAGATGCCGAGCGCGCCGCCGATATCCACATGATCTTTGGGCTCAAACGCGAACGCGGGCTTGTCGCCGACCACGCGCACCACGCGGTTGTCAGACTCGGAGGCGCCGTCCGGGATCTGCTCGTAAGGCAGGTTGGGCACCGACAAGAGCGCCTCTTCGACCTCGGCCTGCGCGCTCTTCTGGCGCGCTTCGAGCTCCTTGGCGCGCTCGCCGAGCTGGCGCAGCGCGTCCCGCTTGGCCGCGAACTCGCCGCTCTTTTTGTCGGCGATCTGGGCCATCGCTTCGCTCTCCGCGTTGCGCTCGCGCAAGAGCGCTTCGAGCTCGCGGATGGTGCGCTTGCGCTCTTCGCCGAGCGCCTCGATCGTGGCGAGCGCGGCGGCCGCACTCGCCCCGCGCCGAGCGAGCGCGGCGCGCACCTCGTCGAGATGATCGAGCACGTAGCGAAGATCGAGCATGGCCGCGTTATAGCGCAGGCAGCCGTGCTTGATAACCGCTCGGGCGCGGTCGGCGCGCTATAACCCGCTCCCATGGCGGCCGCAGAGCGCTCTTCGTTCGAATCGCGCCTGCTCGTGCGAGTCGGGCTTCTTCTCTGGTGGATCGCCGCGCTGGCGTGTGTGTGGGAGGTGCTCGCGCTGCAGCCGCCCGATTCGCCGCTGCACGTCGGCGTGCTCTCGGGCCCGATCGCGCAGCTGCGCAGCTTCTCGTTCGCGCTCGGCCTGGGCGCCATCGCGGCCGGCTCCGTGTGGTCGAGCTTGTACGAGCCGGGACAGGGACGGCCGATCGCGCTCGCGCTCGCCGTAGGCGCCGTGCTGCACATCATCATGCTCACCTACGCGGCGAGCCGCGGGCTCATCGCGGTGCAAGCATTCGATCCGCGCGCCGACGCGCGCTTCGCCCTGTACGGCCGCGCCTTCGCCCACCTGCTCACCTGGCTCGGCCTAAGCGCGCTGTGCGTCCGCGCCCTCCGCCGCCACGCCTGAGAAGATGTTCCACAAGAAGGGGCCCGCCTCGGCGCCGATGCATCCCGGCAAGCGGCGTCGCGCCTCCTCGAAATACGCCTGTGTCCCTTCGTCGGCGCGCCTTGCTGGCCCGGCGCCGAGCCACTTCAACTTGTGTTCCTTCATCGGCGCGCCTTGCTGGCCGGGCGCCTCGACGCCGATCCGGGCCACTTCAACTGTCGACCGGTCCCAGCGTCAGCGCCGCCCTGTCCATGCGCCCTTCAGCGCGTGAAGAGACCGACGTCGTACGCGAACCAGAGCACAGCCAGCAGCACCACGCCCGCGGCGAGCGCGAGCAGCGCCATGGCACACCGCCCGCGGCGCTCGGCGAAGCGGTCGCGGTAAAAGCGTCCGCCGCTGCGCGTGCGCAGCTTGTGCTGCACCGCTGGCAAAAGGTCGACCTGCGACACCCGCCCGAGCCCGCGCGCCGCCTCCAAGAGCGCGCGCTGGCGCTCGTATTCGGCGCGCAAGCCGGCGCTCTCAGCGAGCGCGGCCTCGAAGGCTGCGCGCTCCTCGTTCGAGAGCTCGCCATCCAACGCGGCATCGAAGCGAGCGCGCGCTTCGTCCTCGCTGAACGCCGCGCTCATCGCTTGCGCCCGCGCGCGTGCTCGCGCCGTTCGATGTATTCGCGCAGGCCTGCGCGCGCGCGATGCAGACGACTCTTCACCGTGCCCTCCGGCAGGCCCGTGATCGCCATGATTTCCTCGTAGCTCAGGTGCTCCACCTCGCGCAGCACGATGAGCTCGCGCTGCTCGTCGTCGAGCGAGAGCAGCCCTTCCTGCAAGAGCCGCGCGGTCTGCTGCGCTGCGAGCAGCTGATCGGGCGCTTCCGCGCGCGCGAGCGGGCCGAGCGCGCGTCCGCTCGGCTCGCTCTGCTCGTCGTAGCCGT
>CAZYWR010000821.1:0-17981 GCA_964651185.1 uncultured Polyangiales bacterium | reverse complement strand
GCTGACCTGACTCTGACGCCCTGTCGCGCGTACGGCGGTATGCGCACGCCGGTGTCCGAGCTCACCTGACCTGACTCTGACGCCCTGTCGCGCGTACGAGCGACGCCTCGCCGGGCGCCCATCACGTGGCGCGAGCGAGCGCGGCGAGGCGTCGTCGCGCTCGCTCGAACGTCGCGCGCGCGGCGATCCAGATCGTAGTATCGGCGGTGCGGCTCTCGGTCTGCGCGGCAGTCAGCCAAGGCAACACCTCGGCCAGGGCGAGGAGCGCGTCCAAGGCATCCTCGTCGAGCTCCAACTCGCTCGCCTGACAGACGCTGCGCAGCGACGACGCGCCGTCACCCGCGATGAGCTTCTGCGCTTCCCGGGCGCGGCCAGGGTCGAGCCTGGCGCAGCGCTGCGCCAGCGTACGTGCCGCCCGCTGCACCAACTCGCGCTGCAAGGCCGGCCACGCCACACGAAACAAGCGATCACAGCCTACCTGTCGCAAGAGCCGGGCATCGCCCTCGACCGTGTGCCGGCGCTCGCCGCGCTCCCAAAGCTCGAGTCCCAGATTGCAAGTCGCGATCGCGGCCTCCAGCGCTTCGGCCGGCCGCAGCTTGCGCCCTTGGTGTTTGCAACCGGCGATCAATACGTTCGCCAGGTAGCCTAGCTCCTCGATGCGCGCGGTATGCGCCAGCGTGTCTACGTTCGACAACGCCGCGAGCGCCGCCGCCAAGGGTCTCTTCGTGCGCATCATGCGGTCCACCTCGGCGGCTGACGCTCGCGGCGCGCGATTGCCGCGTGGCGGGTGCGGCGGCGCGCCCGGCAGGATGCGCGTCTCCTCGCGGCGCTCTACGCCCGCCTGCGAATCGTTCGCCGCGATCAGCTCCATCAGCGCTTCCACATGGGGCGCCGGCGCCGGCTGCGCCAGCCGTTTGGTTTCGACCGCGGCCTGCATAGCTGAACCGGTCTTGTCGAGAGCGCGGAAATACGCCGCCGTGATCGGATCTCGTTCGGCGAGGGATGGTGCGCCCTTACGCGCGAGCTCGAGAAACCCGCGCGCATCGCCGAGCGATACGTAGCCTTGCGCCGCGCGCCTGTCGTCGCGCTCGCCGAGCGAATCGCTTTCGAGCATCTCGTCCGACGTCAACACTTCGTAGAGTCCGCCCTGCCCGTTGATGTACTCCGTGCTCATCGCGCAACAGCGCTCCAGAATCGCGCGCAAGCGTTCGTGGTGTTCGCGATCGAGCAGGAGCAGCGCGTTCCACACGTCCTCCCAGGCGTCGACGTCGCGCGCGATCAAGCGAAACTCTTCCCACTCTTCGGCCGGGGCGTTCTCGAGGGCGCGCTCGATCTGCCCCGCTTCGTCGCGAGCGCCCGCCAGGCAGCTCAAGAGCGCGTCCATATCGATCACGAGCACCAGACGGTTCACGGCGAGCGTGAGCAGATCAGGCGGCAAATCGCACAGCCGCCGCACGAGAAATTCCTCGCCGGCTTCCGCCATCACCTGCAGCCAAAGCACGAAGCGCCCCGGGTCGAAGCGCTCGTCGACCCCTGAGGTATCCGCGCGCCAGAGATCTTCGTCGAACATCGCCTCCAGTTGCTCCGCGCTTGCGAGCGCGACGAGCTCGCCGGCATCTTCGAGCCCGACACGCTCGATCAGGCGCGAGAGCGTCGCCACAGGAAGCTCGCGAACGGCCGCGACCAACTCCGGACGATCCAGGATGTGGCCGATCAGCTGGCTGGGAGTAAGCGGAACATAGCGTTGCAGGGTTGCCATGATGCCTCCTTCGACAGGCGGCATCCTCATGAGAGATCCCAGCAAGTTCCTAGCTAGGAAACTGCGACGAAAGCGAGTATGGTGGCTGTAGATCGGGTCGAGGAGGCGTCGCTTGTTGCGATCGGCAAACGGCCCCGCGTCGCGCGCGCTACCCGGCGGATCGACGCTCGAGCGCGCCGCCTGCGCCTCGGTGATGCGCGTCTCCAGGATCGCGAAGTGCGCGTGATGCGCGCGCGTTCTGGCGCTCGAGGCTTGTGTGCCGTCGAGCACTCGCGAAGGTTCGGTGGGAAGGTCGCGATGTTGATGGCGCTCTGCAAGATCGCCGCGATGAGAAAGCAACCGATCACGTTGACGATCAAAGTGCCGTAAGGAAATGAGGTGCCAAAGCGCTGCGCCGCCCAAACGCTCACGCCGTAGCGCGTCCCAGTGCCGAGTGCGCCGGCGAGACAGATTCAGAACAGTCGTTCCATGCTCCAGCTGTTAGCTCCGCGGCGCGGGCCGCGGCACCAACTTGGCGAAAGCACGCCCGATATCGCTGTTGCCAGGGTGCCGTGCTCGTCGGTCGTCCCCACGCTTTCCTTTGACAGCTTCGATGTGCGATGAAAGAGTAGGACTCATAGCCTCAAAGATGGCGGTGGAGTCCGCCGATAACCGCGGCGCTCATGCCGCCAATGACTCCTGCGAAACGCGCTGAAAGGCGCCGCAGGAGCTCGCACGATCCTCCCGGCGCCGTTACGAGGGAGGGTTTCATGTCCAGCGAGACCGCGTCGTGGCCGGAGCATCGCGAGGATGCGCGATCTCGGACGATCGTCTTGGCGCGGCACGGGGAAACCGCGCTGAATGTCGAGAAGCGCTTTCGTGGCCGAGCCGATCCGCCGCTGACTCCGCGTGGTGTCGAGCAAGCCGGGCGCCTCGGTGAGGCGCTGGTCGGCTTCGAGCCAAGTCTGTTGCTCTCAAGCCCTCGCGAGCGCGCGCTTCGCACGGCAGGCGCGGTCGCCGCGTGTGCGGGGCTTGATCTCACGGTAGAGCCGCGGCTCGAGGACATCGACTACGGCGAATGGACGGGCCTCACACATGGCGAGGTCGCCGGGCGCTGGCCTGAACATTATCGGAACTATCGACAAACGCTCGAGCGCGCTGAGTTCCCCGGGGGCGAAAGCGTGCCGGGAATGGTGGCGCGGATCGAGAGCTTGGTGAGCGAGCTCGTGCGCAGCGATGAGGGCGGTGTGGCGGTGCTCATCACGCACGACATCGTGATCCGAACGCTCGTGTGTCGCGTGCTGACCGCGCCGCTCGCGGCCATGCATCGCCTGCGCATCGATGTCGCCTCGACGACTGGCATGTCGGCGGAGAACGGACGGATCGCGATCGACTGGGTCAACGACGTTTCCCACCTTCGGCAAGGGGCCGCTCTTCGCGTTGAGCTGAACGGAGGTTCGCGCGCATGAGTAAGATCCAAGCTGTTCACGCGCGTCAGATCATCGACTCGCGCGGAGGCGCAAGTTGAGTTTGCGGGTCGCAAGCCTTTGCGCCGGTGAGCGAACATGATCGATCGACTCCGAGGTGCGGACACACTCAACGATAGCCAGCGGCGGACGCTTGCGGCGACGTTCGCGCACGTCGACGAGCTGCTGTCGAGCAGCCTTGCTCAGATCGCATCTGCCTCACCTCTCAACAAGCTGGTCAAGGATCTGTCCGATCCAGAGCTTCGAATCCTGTCCGATTACGTCCTGCGGGTCCGCGACCAGCTAGCGAGCGCGTTCGCCCAGCTCGGGATCCCCATGCCGCGGCCGTCGGCCACCGCTTCGAAGGCGATCGCGACAGCGGCGCTCTTCGCCATCTCCGCGATCGATGAGGTGAGGCCGCCTCGCCTCCAAGGCTACGGCGACCTCGACGACACGGCGGCGCTCGCGGTCGAGCGCGCGGAGGCGAGCATCCTGCGCTCGCTCGAGCAGCTCTACGCCTTCGCGGCGCGCGGAAGGACGCGCGATCTCGCCGGCCGGCTGGAGCGGTTGGCGCGCGAGCCGGTCTCGCCGGAGCTATTACGAGCCGTCGAACGCATCATACGCGAGCGGGGGCTCGTCGAATATCGGGCCAACTTCGAGTCAGTCCTGGAGCGGCTCGAGACACCGCGCTTCGAGGTCGCCGTCTTCGGGCGCGTGAGCTGCGGGAAATCTTCGCTCCTCAACGCCATCCTCGGCCGCGACGTCCTGCCCGTGGGCATCACGCCGGTCACCACCGTGCCCACGAGGATCGTCTGGTCGGCAAATGCTCAGATCGAGATCGAGTTTGCGAACGCACCCGCGCGCCGCGAACCGCTCGAGAAGCTGGCCGAGTACGTGACCGAGATGCACAACCCCGAAAATCAGAAGGCGGTGGCGCGCATCACAGTCTGCATCGACGCGCCCGCGCTGCGGAACGGCCTCGTGCTGGTCGACACGCCGGGGGTCGGGTCGCTCGCGGTCTGGGGCTCGCGTACGACGTACGCGTACTTGCCGCGCTGCGATCACGGGGTGGTCATGATCGACCCGGGAGGTGCGCTGACCAGCGACGATCTCGAGCTGCTTCGCCTCCTCTTCGAGGCCGGCATCGGGGCGTCCATCCTCATCAGCAAGAGCGATCTCCTTCAGCCCGAAGCGCGCGAGGAGCTGCGTCGTTTCACGCACGACGCGTTGGCCCGTGAACTCGGCGTCGACATGCGCGTCGAGCTGGTGAGCGCCGTCGCGGAAGGCGGCGCCATGGCGAGGCAGTGGTTTGATCGCTGGATCGTCCCGCTCGCGTCGAGCGCCGCCCGATCGTCGGACGCGCTCATTCGTCGTAAGTCGAGGGCGATCGCGGAGAGCGTGCTGGCCACCCTGCGCGCACGGGCGGGGAGCGCCGCGCCCGTCGCAGACGAGGCGGCGGAAGACATACTTTTCGAGGCAGAGCGCGCCCTCGAGGACGCTCGGAGTGCCGCGCACCTCCTGCGCTCGGCAGGTCCGCGCTGGCTGGCGGATGCGCTCGCTCACGCGGCTGGAGCGATCGCCCGGGCCGAATCGAACGACGTCTCCGCGCCGCGTGCGATCGCGAGCGCGGCGAAACGCACGTCGAGCGAAGCGCGCCGGCTCTCGAGCGGGATCCTCGAGTACATGCGCGAAAAGCTCCGCGCGTTGCTTTCGCGGCTGCCATGGGCGGCCGGCGCTTCGTGCGGCGCGGACTTGCTCCCCCTCGAGACTGCGACGCAACCCCAGCTGCTCATGCCCGATCCCCAGATGTTCCAGATCGGACGCGCAGCCATCCTCAAGATCGCGCCCCGGCTCCAGCAGCGCTACGTCCAGCGTGAGCTGGAGGCGCGCAGCGGTCCCTTCGCGGCCGCGTTCGAGACCTTCGCGCGCGATCTGGCGGCATGGACCGAAGCAGAAGCCAACCGACTTTACGGCGCGTTCTCCGGACATGTGACGCCTGCCGGGGCACTCGCCCGCGCGGGCCCGTCCCGCAGCAGCGAGGAAGCAGACATCGCGATGCTCGAGCGTCTGCTGACCGGCGATTCAAATAACTCAGAGCAGCCTCGCGAGAAGGCCCCGATCGTGGCAGCGTCGCCTCCGCGACGAGCGCGGCAAACATGAGCTTTCGCGCGCGAGCGACGCGACTTTTCAATTGGCCGGCCGCGTCTCCGTGGTGGAGCGCGATGCGTTCATACGTCCAGCGTCTTCCGATACGAAATGACCTCGAAGGAGCGCGAGGCTCGTGAGCACGGAAGTCTACTTCTGCCGCCATTGCTGGCGCGAGATCCCCGCCGAAGCGCAGCTCTGTCCACACTGCGGACGCTCCACGAACGAACGGCTCCCGTACCGCGAAGCGCTCGAGCTGGCGCTCGATTGCCCGGAAGCGCTCACCGCTCGAAGGGCCGCGTATCTGCTCGGTCGCCTGCGCGATCCCGCCTCAGTGCCCGCACTGCGCCGCGCGCTGGCCGGCGAGGATCCCTACGTCGCAGGCGAGGCGCTGGCGTCCCTCGCGAAGATCGGCACGGACGAAGCGAAGCAGGCGGTGCTCGCCGCGCGCGATCATCCATTCGTCACGGTCCGCGCCGCTGCGCGCGCCGCGCTGGCAGGGCATCCGAAGTGAGCGCGGCTTCGAAGGTTGCCGCTGCGCTCCCCCGGGTGTAGAGTTTTCCTCCAATTTCTAGGCGGTGGAGTTCGCCGAAACCGCGGCCATGATGCCGCCAATGACTCCTGCGACAGCGCCTTTTGTGCGCGAGGAGCAGGACATGGGTTTCGAAGGGCGGACACAGAAGCGAGCTCGCGGTGAGGGCCAGAGGCGGGGCGTTCACGACGCATCGACGTGGTTCCACAAGGCTGAGCGAGAGCTCGTCCAAGACGCGGCGCGCCGGCGTGCGCGACGTCGCGGATCGTCTGGCCGGTGGCCAACACGTGGCCGTGCTCGCGTCCCGGCGCTCCGGGAAGACGACGACCGCGGCCTGCGTGCAGCCAGAGCTCCTCCGCCGCCCTGTGCCGTGCGGGCTCTCGCCTTGGACGAGCTCGCTTCTTGAGATCACCGCCGCGCTGGACCGCGCACACGGAGGCGTCGCAGCAACGACCCGCTGCGGCGGCTGGACGAATGCCTGACGCGCCAGGGCGACGAATCGCCCCTCACGAGGACGAGCCCGCGCGCCGCTCCCGATGCGACGGGTGCCAAGCCTGAGCAGCAAGACCTTCGAGGTTGACGATGGCTATCGAGTCCCTGGAACGAACGCCGGCAGCGCAGACGCACTGGCTCAACCGGACGGTGCTCGCGATCGGCGTCGCGAGCCTCTTCTCGGATGTAGGCCACGAGATGGCGACCGCCGCGATGCCTGCGCTCTTGGCGTCCTTCGGCGCGAGCTCGGCCCTGCTTGGGCTGATCGAAGGCCTCGCCGACGGACTCTCGAGCTTCGCGAAGCTCTGGTCAGGCGCGTACAGCGATCGCCTGCGCAGGCGGAAGCCGCTGGCCGTCGTCGGCTACTTCCTCACGGCTGCCGGGATGGCGAGCTTCGCGATCGCGACCCAGGCCTGGCACGTGCTCATCGGTCGCGTGGTCGGCTGGCTCGGCCGCGGCGCGCGGACCCCCGTCCGCAACGTTCTGCTCACCGAGGCCACGACGAAGGAAACGTACGGACGCGCATTCGGCCTCGAGCGCACCATGGACAGCGCGGGCGCGATCGTAGGTCCTCTCGTGTCGCTCGCGCTGACCGCTCACTACGGCGTCCGTGCGACCTTCGCGCTGACCGTGGTCCCCGGGATCATCGCTGCGTCGGTCATCGCGCTGTGGGTGCGCGAGCGGCCGCACGAGCCGAGCACGCGCGTGCGCCTCTGGGGCACGCGAGACCTGCCGCCCGCGTACCGACGATTTCTGCTCGGCGTGGGCGTGGCGGGGCTCGGTGACTTTTCGAACACGCTGCTCATCCTGTTCGCGACTTATGCGTTCACGCCGCGCCTCGGGCACCAGCGCGCGGCCACGCTCGCGATGACCTTCTACGTGGCGTACAATATCGTCTACACCGCTTCCTGCTCCCTAGCTGGCGCGCTCGCGGATCGGTTCACCAGGCATCGCGTGCTCGCGGCGGGCTACGCGATCGCGATCGTGCCGGCCATCGCGTTGATGATCCCCGGCGACTCGCTCGTGAAGTTCGGCATCGTGTTCGGTGTCTCGGGGCTCTACATGGGGTTCTGGGAGACGGTCGAGTCCACGAGCGCGGCCAGCTATCTACCGGCGCACGTCCGCGGTAAGGGGTTCGGGGTGCTGACCACCGTCAATGGCATCGGCGACCTGGTGTCGAGCGCGGTCGTCGGCGCGCTTTGGACCGTCCATCCCACGGCTGCCATGCTGTTCGTGATCGCGACCTCGCTCGCGGGCGCGCTCCTCATCGCGTCGACCGACCCGAACGCGGCCGAACCGCGCGCCAGCGCGCAAGGCGAAGCACCATGATCGCCGGCTGAGCCGGTGCGCGAGGGATCGCCCATGCCCGAGATCGATCTCATGCATCAAGAGTTCGAACGGCTCGCGCGATACGTCGTGCTCTGGCGCCGCGCCGTCCCTCCCGAATGATCGATGGCGCATGGGATGACGATGCCGCTCAGCTCCGCGCCCGCTTGGTTATGGCTCGTGTTCGCGGGCATCGTCGTCGGCGGGGTAAGCGCCGATTGGCTGCTCTTCCACTCCGAGCTCACTTTGCGTCGTGCTGCGCTGCGCACGGCCGGTTGGATCGCGATCGGACTCGGGTTCGCCGGGTTGGTAGGCGCCGGGCTCGGACGCGAGGCCGCGGCGGAGTATCTCAGCGCGTTTCTTCTCGAGAAGGCCCTGAGCCTCGACAACCTGGCCATGTTCCTCGTCATCTTCCGCGAGCTCGGCGTCTCGTCAGGGCTGCAGCACCGCGTGCTCACGGTAGGAATAGGCGGCGCGGTGGTCGCGCGCGGCGCGGTCATCGCGGCTGGGATGGAGCTCCTCCGGCGCTGGCACCCGCTCGTGTACGTCCTCGCAGGGCTGCTCGTGATCGCAGCCGCGCGCACCGCCTTCACGGACGATCGCGTGCCCCATCCGCGTCTGCTGCGGCTCATCCGCCGCATGCGCGTGGTCTCGCACGATGCGAACGGACGGTTCTTCACTCGCGTCCACGGCCGCTGGTTCGCGACCACCTTGGTAGCGGCCGTGATCGCGATCGAGGTGGCGGACATCGCGTTCGCGCTCGACTCGATCTCTTCCGCGTTTGCGGTGACGACGCGCCCCTTCGTGCTCTACAGCTCGAACCTGTTCGCGCTGCTCGGCTTGCGCGCGCTGTTCGCGCTGATCGCGGGCGCGCTGTCGGGCGTGCGCTTCATGAATTACGGCATCGCCGTGCTCCTGCTGCTCGCCGCCGGGAAGCTCGCGCTCTCGACCTGGATCACCGTGCCGCCGCTCACGACGGCGGGCGGTGTGCTCGCCTTACTCGCGGCCCTGTGGACGGGGGGCTTCATCCACAACCGCCGAAGGCACCGGTCGTGAGTGGACCGTGTTTGGCCCCAGAGCGCGACGACGATGCGGACTCTAACGAGGCTGAGTATGGCCCGAGGCAAGATGGATATGTACGCTCAGAAGGTCGCCGTTACCTTCATGGTCCTTGCGCTGGGGACCTCCTTCGCATGCCCGCTTCGGGGAGGTGTGCTCGCCCAGGTTGCTCCGGAGAGCGGCTCAACGCCTGCGCTTCCCGCGACAAAGCACGCCGCCGCTCCGGAGCCCCAATCCGCCGCGAGTGCGCCCGAGATCGATCCGTGGATCCTTCACAGCAAAGACGATCGCTTTACCTTGAGGATTGGCGCGCAGCTTCAGGTCCGCTACACGGCGAGCGATGCGGACATCAAGGCGCAACGCAATGCCTTCAACGTGCAAGAGATCAGACCACAGATCCGAGCGACGATCGGCAAGCCTTGGATCACAGTGTTCATTCAGGCTGAGCTCGCCAACACACCACAGGCCCTGGACCTCGAGCTCACGGTTCAACCTGTGCCGGAGTTCGGCATCAAAGCGGGCCAATTCCTGACGCCTTTTTCGCGCACGTTCTATACGCCGGTGCCCAAGCTCCTATTGCAGGATTACTCCATCGCGAACACGTTTTTCCGCGCAGATCGACAGACTGGCGCGATGGCCTTCGGTACGCCGCTCGCGGACAAGCTCGAATACTATGCGGGCGGCTTCAACGGAAACCGCATCGATCAGAGCGGCAACGACGATGACCAGATGTTGTTCGTCGGCAGGATCGCGGCGAATCCCCTCGGGGCCGTGGCTTACGACGAAACACCCGCCCTCGCGGGCGCCCAGCCGTTCCGGCTCGCGCTCGGCGCCAACGCTTATTACGGAAGGGTCCCGCCCACGCCTGTCACGGTGCCGGCGTATCCGCTGCCTACCGACACGACGCCTACGCTGGTGGCGAATGCTGCGCCGGGGCGCGACAAGACCGCGACCTTCGGAGCGGATGTGGCGATGCACGTCGGCCTCGCCACGTTTCAGGCGGAGTTCTACTACCGTGACCTCGCGCCCGCAGGCGCGTCTCCGCATGTGCAGGGGAACGGCGGTTATGCGCACGCCTCATGCTTCGTTTACTACCCTTACTTCGAAGTCGTGGGGCGTGTGAACTATTTCGATCCGGATAGGCGCGTCAAGGGCGACCATACTCTGGCCTACGATGGCGCCGTCAACGTGTATGGGTTCGGCAACAATCTGAAGCTGAACCTGCGCTATACGCGCTTCGACGACCCGGCGGCGCCCCCGGGAAAACAACCAGCGCAGAACCAGTTCCTCGCGCAGACGCAGTGGTATTTCTGACGGTCGTACAGACTTCTTACCCCCTGGGCCGGCACGCCCCTATCGCGCGCATTAAACCCAGCTCACGTCGAGCACCAGCGAATCGTCGCTTGCTCTGACCTGACGTGCGTGTAAACCGCTTCGGAATACGCTGCCGGCCCCTCGGATCAACCCTGTATAGGCGACGCGGAAGTACCGATAGCGGAACATCGGCAGTCCATTGGATTCGATGCGAGCGTCCTTCATGCCTCGATGCAGAACGCGACAGCTCCCGCCGATCATCAAGCGTTCCCAAAGTCGCGGGTATTGCGCGAGGGGAACCAGGCTCGGCGCGGCTACTTTGCGAGCCGAGCGGACCAGCGTTGCGAGGAACGTTCCCATGATGCGATGCGCGACGTGCCGCCCAATTTCGTCGAGCTCCTCATCATTCAGGTTCATGCCTTCGCAGGCGGCATAGTGCCCCATGGCCAAATCGACCGACACCCAGCTCGACGCCAGCACGAACGGAACTTCGTCTTGCAGAGCAAGAGGCAGCTCGCGCAGATAACGATCGAAGAGGCCGACCTCGCGCAAAGTCTCGAGCGATGACACGATCAACGAACCGCGTACTTGGGAAACTCTCGGCCCTTGGGGGCTCGAATATTCTGCAAGCACCTTGTGCTTTTCGGCGTTGGACACCGGCGTTCGTCCATCTACCACAAAACTATAGCAAAAAGACCATAGCAAAAGCCGGGCCGCCGACGTGCGACAATTCGATCGAATGCCTTCAAACACTTGATGGCCCGCGCCTGCGGCTGGGAAGCCCGCTGGCCGTGAGCCCTCATACGAGGCCGGCCCGACAGAGGTTCGCTCTCCGTCTACCGTGACCAACCACGGTCTTGGGGAGCGTTCCAGAGATCGGTCACGGCTGAGGCCGTCGAGTTAGTAATTGCCACCCTCCGCTTGCCGCACCGGAGCGATCAAGGAGCTTCGCCGAACGCGCGCCGTGACACGGGGCAAAGCCGGAACGGTCGCGGCTCCGCCAAAGCAGAGGGTTAGATACGCCGCGCACCTTCGCCCGGCATCCTGGTCCTTCGGCCGTGCTCCAGCGGCCGACAACGGTCATGCTTCGACGACTCGCGACGAATGGGCCTGGCTCGCTCACGTGCCCCGGCCCTGCTGAGGTTGCCGAACACCTTCTTGGCGGGCCGCTCAAGACGATGGAACAGCGAAAGACCTTATGTACTCGCGACTGCCCCGACGCCTGCGGCATCGTGGCGACCATCGACCAGGGGCGGATCGTCAAGCTCGGCGGCGATCCGGAGCACCCGATTACGCGCGGCTTTTTGTGCCATCGCACGAATCAGTATCTACGCCGTCAGTACTCGCCGGAGCGCTTGCATACGCCCCTCATGCGCAAGGGCGGCGAGCTCACGCCGGTCAGCTGGCCGGAGGCCATGGACGCTTGCGCCGCTGCGCTGCAGCGGATCAAAGATCGGGATGGTCCGGCCGCGATCTTTCACTATCGCAGCGGCGGGTCGCTGGGCATGCTCAAGATGCTCGCGGATTACTTCTTCGAGCTGTTCGGGCCGGTCACGATCAAGCGCGGCGACATCTGTAACGGGGCGGGGGAGGCCGCGCAGGAGCTCGACTTCGGCGTCTCGGACAGCAGCGATCCCAGTCTGCTCGTGGAGGCGCGCCACCTTCTGCTCTGGGGCAAGAACGTCCACACCTCGAGCCCGCATCTCATTCCGCTCATTCACGACGCGAAGTCGCGCGGCGCGCAGGTGGTGCTCATCGATCCCGTGGCGCACGCGGGGACGCGCCTCTCGGATCGATACTATCAGCCCGCGCCGGGCGGCGATCTCGCGCTCGCGCGCGGCGTCGCGCCCGCGCTGTTCGACCGCAATGGGTTCGATCCCTCCGCACCAGACTACTGCGATCATTGGGAGGCCTTTCGCGCGCTCGTCCACTCGAAGTCGCTCGACGATTGGTGTCGCGACGCAGACGTGCTTCCCGATCATGCCGTGGACCTCGCCGCGCGGCTCGCGGACAGGCCGTGCGCCGTCCTGGTGGGCTGGGCCATGGCGCGGCGCACGAACGGGGGCGCCATCGTCCGTGCGCTCGACGCCCTCGCCGCGATCAGCGGAAACCTCGGCGTCGCCGGGGGCGGCGTGTACTACGGCTTCCCGCGGCGTCGCCCGTTCGACACCTCGTTCATCAAGGGCCTCGCCTGCGCGCCGCGCAGCATCCCGGAGCCCTACTTCGCGCGCGGCTTGGCGGCGCTGCGCGATCCGCCGATCCGCGCGCTGTGGGTCACCGCCGCCAACCCCGTCGCCATGCTGCCCGAGAGCCGCGCGTCCGCCGAAGCGATCCGCCAGCTCGAGCTGTCCGTGGTCGTCGACCAGTTCCTCACCGATACGGCGCGCTGCGCGGAGATCGTCTTGCCGGCCAAGACGATGCTCGAAGAAGACGACCTGATAGGCTCGTACGGGCACCCTTACTTCGGCGTCGGTCGCGCCGTCGTCGACGCGCCCGCCGGCGTCCGCAGCGATCTGGAGATCATGCAGGAGCTCGCCCTGAGGCTCGGGCTCGGCGACGCGCTCGCCGGCTCACCCCGGCAATGGTCGGAGCGCCTGCTCGGAGCGTCTGTCAGGGAAGCCGGAGTGACGCTCGAATCTCTCGCATCAGCGCGGTTTCGGCGAAACCCGCGGGCGCCTCGCGTATTGTTTCACGATCGACGGTTTCCCACGCCGACCGGTCGCGTCAACCTAATCACCGCGTTGCCGCCCGCCAGAGCGGAGCCCGACGCCGCGTTTCCGCTCCGCCTGCTCGCGCTCTCCACGCCGAAGTCACAGTCTTCTCAATGGATCGACGAGGCACCGCCCATGCTCGAGGCGACCGTCCATCCGTCCGCGACAGCGTGCGCGGACGGCCAGGTCGCTCGCGTGGAGTCCAGCCTCGGGAGCATGCTCATGATCATCAAGCACGACCCCAACCAACGCCGTGACGTGGTGATCGTGCCGAAAGGCGGCCACCTCGTGCTCGATGCCTGCGCCAACGCGCTCGTCGGCGCCGCGCTCACCGACATCGGCGAAGGAGGCGCGCTCTACGAACAGCCCGTACGCATCGTCCCCGAGCCTTAATCGAGCGCGTTGCTGAGCTTGAAGAACCAAGCCTGGCCGGGCTTCTGCGCGCCGAAGTAGTCGTACAGCTTGGCGTTGGTCAGGTTCTGCACCTCCAGGGTCGCAGCCAGGTGGAGATCGCTGAGGCGGATGTTGTAAGTGATGCCCAGCGAGTGCGAGATCTGGGTCGGAACCGTGTTCTTGTGGTTTGGATCGCCCTGGCTCTCCCACGCCACGTAGAACGAGTGGGTCCAGCGCCCTTCATAGAAGGGCTCGAGCGCGTCGCCCTCATGGAACAGCTCGGCGAACCGCAGCGCGCTGCCCCAGCTCGCGAAGAAGTAAGGGCGGTACGGGATGCGGTCCCCCTTGGTCATCGCGTAGTAGCCCGAGCTGGAGGCGTTGCGTTGGTCGAGGTAGGTCGGGTTGGTGTGCAGCGTCACGTAGCGCCCGGGCGAGGTCCAGCTGAGCGCGCCCTCGACGCCGCGCGTGTGGGCTCGGTAGATGTTTTGATAGGTGACGAACTGCTGCCCTCCGAACAGCGCGATCAGGCGATCGCTGTAGCGCAGGAAGAAGTTCCCCTCGAGCGTCACGCTGCCGATCCGTGAGCGGTGCGCTTCGTAATGTGGACCGAGGTTGACGTTGTGGCTGACCTCCGGCTTGAGCGCCAGGTTCGGCCTCACCAGCACGCCGTTGCCCAGCACCTCGTCCGGCCGCGGCAGGCGCGTCGCGTACTCGTACGACGCCTTGGCGTAGAAGCCCCGGCTGAACAGCAGGCGCAAGCTGTCGCCGCCGCCGAAGCTTTTGCTCCGCTGCGCGCGCTCGCGCAGCACGTTCGCGTTGTTGCTGACGTACAGCTCTTTGCCTTCGACGTGATAGACGTAAGATTTCGCGAACGTCACGTTCTGCAAGCGACAGCCGCGCCCGCCGTCTGCGCCGTTCGAGGGCCTGCACCAGGCGTTGAGCTCGTATTCTGCGCCTGCGACGAGCGTCGTCAGCGAGCTCGGCGCCAGCGAGGCATCGGGAGTGGTCTGCATGACGCGCTGCACACCGCTGCGCGCCACGTACGTCGGCGTCAGGCTCGCGCGCAGCGCGTGCCGCGGGGCGAGCGCCCAGCTGAGCAGCGCGCGGCCGAAGCCGCTCTGCTGAGACAATGTCTGATCGCTGGGCGTGCCGTTGACTTCACCGGCGCGCTGCCTGCGCAGGCCGGGATGTCCGTACCAGTCGTAGACGTAGGAGCTGTCGTCCACGAAGTCGATGTTGCGGTGCGCGTAGTTGGCGACCAGTGTCAGCTCGAGCGTCCGCGTGAGCGGCTGTTCGTAGGTGAGCGTGGTGCCGCCCACGAGCTCGCCGTAATGCACGGCGCCGTACGGCACGGTCATGACGAGGTTGCTCTGCAGCTGCTTGGCGAAGCTCGACACGTAGCCGCGGAGCAACAGCTTGCGCGCCCACGCTCGATCGACGAAGCCCACCTCCAGCGAAGCGCCGCCCGCGAGGTAGGCGTCATGCCTGCGCCTCACCTCGGCGATGCGGACGCGGCCCTGCGCGTCGCTCACCGAGGCGTCGACCTTGTAATCGTTGCGCGACTTGTCGAAGAACCCGCTCGCCTGCGCCACGAAGCCGCTCGGCTCATGGGCATAGCGCGCGTCGAGGGTGAGCCGGTGCGTGCCAAACGAGCCGACCTGGTACGACGCCGCCGCGCTGGTCGCGCGCTCCTGACTGGTCGTCATGTTCACGACGCCGCCGAGCGCGTCGGCGCCTAGACGGATCGGCACCACGCCGCGATAGATCTCGATCGTCTCGATCAAGTTGACGGGGACGTTGGCGACGCCGAACGGGTAGCCGGCGAGCTCGAGCGGCACGCCGTTCAGGAAGAAGCGCACCTGGTCGTCGTACAGACCGTTGAGCGCGAAGCTGGTCTGCGAGCCGAGCCCCGATGTGCGGCGCAGCGTGACGCCCTGCACGCGCGCGAGCACCTCCCCGAGATCCGCAGTCCGTTGTTTCGCGACTTTGGTGTCGATCACCGTGACGGCGTCTGCAGACTGTTGCAGACGCTGGCGGTCGTTCGGCGCGCGCACGGTGACGTCGATCGCGGCCTCGTCCGGGCGCGCGCTGGGAGCGGGCGCGAGCGCGGCGGGGATGCTCGGCTGGCTCGGGCTCGCGGGCGTGCCTGCGTCGTCGGCGGTGCCGGCGTCGACCTCGGCGTCGCCCGTGGCGGGCTCCGGATCGCGCTCGACCGGCCCTCCCGCGGGCGCCCCATCGAGCCACGCCCCGGCATCGAGAGACCCGCCGGCGAACGAATCTTGCGCGTCTGCGCTTTCAACAAGGAGCAGCCATGCAAATAGGCCGAGGAGCGCCGGCGCGGCGCCCCAATGAGACCTCAGGTGCTTGCCACTATTACACAAATCGCGTCTCGCGGGGGTCGCCTGGGCGTGCGTCCCGAGCGCCGAGCCGCGCGGGCGACTCCGGCTCAATCGAATATGCGCATCACTAGCACCTGGCAAGGCATTTGCACGAGTCTTTCGAGGCGCCCGGCCGATCAGGTCGCAGCGGAGAGGTGGCGCGGGCGGGACGGCGCGGGCGAGCTGCTCATCTCTTCGAGGATGCGCCCGGCGCGCAGCGTGATGCGGCGGTCGGCGGCGTCGAAGTAGCGGTCGTCGTGGGAGATCACGATCAGGGTGTGCCCCTGGCGCTTCAGGCTCGGGAGGATCTCGCTGTAGAAGATGCGGCGAAAGGTGGGGTCTTGCTCGGCGGCCCACTCGTCGAACACCAGCACGGGCCGCTTGTCGAGGTAGGCCTGGACGAGCGCGAGGCGCTTGCGCTGTCCCGCCGAGAGCTCGATGGTCGAGAACGCGAGCGGATCGCCGTCGAGGATGCGGACCTTGTGCGCGAGCTCGAGCTGCTCGAGGTAGCCGCGCGCGGCGGCCAACGCGTCGGCCGGCGTGCCCGGCACGACCCCGTCATCTCCGCGCAAGAGCTCGCTGAACAGCGTGTAGTCGAAGAACACCGGGGAGAAGAGCTGACGGTAGGCGTCGCGGCGGTCCGCCGTGATCGGGGCGCCGTCGAGCAGCAGCGCGCCGCTCGAGGGCTCGTAAAGTCCGAGCAACAACATCAGTAAGGTGGTCTTGCCGCAGCCGTTCTCGCCGGTGATGAACAAGATCTCGCCGGGCGTGACCGCGAGGTCGATCGGGCCGAGCGTGAACGCGCTCGTCGGCGCGCCGTCCTCGCGCGGGGCCTCGGGGAACGTGTAGGTCGCGCTGCGCAGCTCGATGAGCCCGGGCGCGAGTCGATCGCCCGCGTCCTCTTCGATCGACAGGTGCGGCTCGGGGCTGTGCAGGCGCGCCGTCAGCTCCGCGACGCGCCGGAACGCGACCTGCGCCTGGCCGAGCGCGGGCAGCTCGCTCACCAACTGCTCGAGCGGGCCCTTGACGAACAGGAGCACCAGCGCGCAGCCGCTCACCACCTCGCGCGAGAGGCCGAGCCGATCGGCGAGCGCGACGATCACGCCGAGCGCCGCGAAGAACAGCACGCCGCCGAGGGCGCGCCCGGCCCAGAACGCGCGCATGGCGATGATCTTGTGATCGCGCACGCGCTGGATGGGCAGCGCCAGCTGCTCGCGGAACACGTGCGCGCGCCGGCGCCGGTTGATGCGCAGCTCCTTGGCGCCCTCGGTGATCGCGGAGAAGCCCTTTTGCAGCTCGTCCTGGGCGTCGCGCACGCGCTCGTAGTTCTTCATCCAGGTGCGGCCGGCCAGGAGGTTCACCGCCATGCCGAGCGCTATCGCCAGCGCGACGATCGAGAACATGCTCGGCGAGAGCGCCGCCAGATACACGAAGCAGCCGAGCGTGATCGCGAGCGCCACGAAGAAGCCCGAGACGTTGAAGGTGAACACGCTGATGGTGTCGACGTCGTGGCTGAGCGTGGCCAAGAGCCGGTGCGCCTTCAGCTCTTGGAGCGCCGCGATCGGCGCGGTGATGACACGCCGCACGACCTCCGCGCGCAGGTTCGCGATCACGCGTTGCCCGACCACGCTGTTGCCCACCGCGGCGATGGTCTCGCCGGCGAGCACGAACAGGCACAGACCGGCGAACGACAGCAGCACCGTGGAGAGCTCTGCGCGCTCGGCGTGGATGGCGCGGTTCAGGGTCGCGAGCAGGGCCGCGGTGGCGACGCCGCTGAGCGCGCCCATCAGCGTGGACCCCAGCGCGAGCGGCCAGAACGGCCGCAGGAGGCGCAGCGCCTCGCGGTAGAGCGACGCGAACGTGGGCGCGCGCTCGGTGGTTTTCGGGTGGGCGCTCATGTTGCGGTCTCCTCGAGCAGTCTGCGCAGCTCGGCGATCAGCGCCGGGTGCTCGACGATGTCGTGATGGCCGGCATCGATCGCGAGCTCGCGCGTGCCGGGCGCGCCGTAGCGCTGCCAGCTCTCGTTCGCGCGGTGCTCGTTGCGCGCGGCGTACAGGGCGTGAATCGGCGTGCGTACCGGCTCGATGCGGTGCGCCGCCAGCAAGCTCTCGTGGCGGTCGAGGATGTCCACCAGGCGCGCGCGCAGCGCGGGCTCGTCGAGCGACAAGTCGGCGGCCTCGGCTTCGGCGGCGAGCTCGCGCTCGAGCTCGGCGCGCGAGCTGCGCGTCGTGGGCACGGCGGCGCGCGTGTCGACCACGGTCAGCGAGCCCACGCGCTCGCCCTGCTGCTCGAGCTCGCGCGCCATCGCGACGGCGATCCAGCCTCCGAGCGACCAACCGAGCAGATGGTAAGGTCCGCGCGGCTGCGCGCCGCGCATGCGGGCCACGTACTCGCGCGCCAGCGCGGCGAGGGAGTCGACCGCGAACG
>CAZYWR010000820.1:0-10554 GCA_964651185.1 uncultured Polyangiales bacterium | reverse complement strand
TCGACGGCGCGCGCGCGCGGCCGTCTTTCGGACCGAGCGCGCCGCAACGGCTGATCGGCCGCGACGTCCAGCTCGCGCAGCTCCACGCCGCCTTCGCCCGGACGCGCGCGGGAAGCGCGACCTTGGCGATGGTGGGTGGCCGGTCGGGCATGGGCAAGTCGTCGCTCGTCCAGCACTTCCTCGCGGAGCTGCGCGAGCGCGAGCGCGCCGTGGTGCTCTCGGGGCGCTGCTACGAGCACGAAGAGCTCCCTTACAAAGCGTTCGACCCGCTCATGGACGCGCTCAGCGCCCACCTGATGCAGCTCGACGACGGCACGTTGCGCGAGCTTTCGCCGCCGCACGTCGCCTCCCTCGCCCGGCTGTTTCCGGTCCTGCGCCGGGTGCCCGCCATCGCCGCCGCCATGCGCGGTGAGCCGCTCCATGCGCTCGAAGAAAAACGCCGCGCCTTCGCCGCCTTCCGCGAGCTGTGCCGCAGGATCGCGCTGCGCCGGCCCTTGGTCCTGTACATCGACGATCTGCAGTGGGGCGATCTCGACAGCGGCCTCCTGTTTCACGAGCTCTTGCATCCGCCGCAGCCGCCGGCCGTGCTGTGGATCTGCGCCTACCGTTCGGAGGATGAAGACGTCAGTCCGCTGCTCAAGGCGCTCCGTAAGACGCATCTCCCCGAGTCCGGCACGGTGCCGCTCGAGGTGCGGATCGATGCGCTCAGCCAGAACGACAGCAAAGCGCTCGCCCAGATGGTGCTCGGCGACGGGGATCAGACCGCGGCCGAGCGCATCGCCTGCGAAGCCGCGGGGAGCCCGTTCTTCGTGCGCGAGCTGGCGCTCTATTGGCGCGCGCACGGCGGGTTGAGTGAGGGGCAGCTGCGGCTCGAGAACCTGATCGCAGACCGCCTCGCGCGTCTGCCGGGCCCGGCGCGCGCGCTCTTCTCCGTCATCGCCGTGGCCGGCCGTCCGGAGCGCTGCGCGTCGCTGCAGGCGGCGGCCCAGCTGGGCGAGCAGGGAATGAACGCGCTGCGTATCCTGGAGGCGCAGCGTCTGGTCCACTGCACGGGTGCCCGGCTCCACGATCGAGTCCAGGTCTATCACGACCGTTTGCGCGAGACCGCCTGCCGTCTGCTCGAAGAGAGCGAGCAAAGACAGGTGCACCGCGCGTTGGCCGAGGCCCTCGCGCAGAGCGAAGAGCGCGACCCGGAGGCGCTGTTCGAGCACTGGCGCGAGTGCGGAGAGCTGCACAGGGCGGGCGAGTGCGCGCGCGAGGCGGCGCAGAACGCGGAAGGGTTGTTCGCGTTCGAACGCGCGGCCCGGCTTTACCGCGCGGCCCTCGACCTGCTCCCGCTCGCGGACGGAGAGCGGCGCGCGCTCGAGGAGCGGCTCGGTCACGCGCTGATGCTGTCGGGGCGCGGGGTCGAGGCCGCCGAAGCCTTCTCGCGTGCGCTGGCCGGTGCGTCGCCCGCGCACGCGATGCGGCTGCGCAACCTCGCGACCACGCAGTTATTGCGCTCGGGCCGCATCGACCGCGCGTTCGACGAGCTCAAGCGCGCCAAGGCGTCGATCGGGCTGTCCGTTCCGACCACGAATCTGCGCGCGCTATGGATGCTCGCTTGGCGGCGGCTGAAGATCCGTTTCACGCGGGTCCGTCTGCGCAGCCAGCGGCCCGCGGCGGAGGAGCTGTTCGAGCGCGTGGACATGCTCTGGGCGGTCAGCGCGTCGCTCGCGTGCGTGGACCCGCTGCGTGGCGCGGTGTACCAGGCCGAGCACATCTTGGTCGCGCTGCGCGCGAACGATGCCTATCGCATGGCCTGCGCGGTCGCGGTCGAGGCGGCGATGTCCGCGCTCGGCAACCGCGATCCCGGCCGCACGCAGCGCCTCATCGACCGCGGCCTCGAGCTCGCCGGCATCTCCGGCGAACCCCACGCGCTCTCGGTGGTCAAGGGCATCGCGGCCGTATGTCGTTACCTCGAAGGGCGCTTTCGCGAGTCCGCGCGGCTTTCGCGCGAGGCGCAGGAGGTGCTGCGCGAACGGCTCAACGCGACCCTGGCCTGGGACCTCGTCTCGATGGTCATCTACGACTTGATGTCCGAGGCCATGCTCGGCAACGTGCGGGAGCTCGTCGAGCGCGTGCCGGAGGTGCTGCGTGACGCGGAGGGACGCGGAGATCTGTACGCCGCCACCGCCTGCCGCACGACGCGCTTCGTGTGGGCTTGGCTCGGCCCCGATCGCCCCGACGTCGCGCGCCGTCAGGTAGAGCTGGCGGAGAGCCAGTGGCAGCAGACCGGCTATCAGATGCAGCATTGGTTCCTCACCTTCGCACACGCGGAAGTCGGCCTTTATAGCGATGCGCCGGAGCCGGTGCTCGCCCGCGTCGAAGCGGAGTGGCGTGAGCTCTTCTTCATCCGCACCGTGCAATGCACGCGCATCGAGATCGCGAACGTACGCGGGCGACTGCGCCTCGCCTGTGCACAGAGGTGCGCCGCAGACGATCCGAGCGCCGCCGCAGCGTGGGTGTCCGGAGCGCGTAAAGATGCCGAGGTGATCCTGCGCGAGAACACCGCTTGGGGCTTCGCGCTCGGCCGGCTCTTGCTGGCGGGCGCGGACGCCTTCGACGACGCCGAGGCCGCGCGCAAGCTGCTGCGCGAGCTGGAAGGGCAGTTCGACGCGCTCGATATGCGCTTGCATCAACAGGTGGCCCGTTATCGTCGCGGCCAGCTCACCCTCGGCGCCGAGGGCGAGGTGCTGCGCGAGAGCGCGGCGAGCGCCATGCGCGCGCTGGGAGTCGCGCAACCGGCGGGGTTCGTGCGCATGCTGGCGCCAGGCTTTCCGGGGGTCGATCCGATCTGATCGCGCGAGCGCCCTGCCGCCGTCGCCGCGCAGCCGACGAGGGCGCGGAGAAACGACCTGCCTGACTGCGTTCGCTGGCTATGCTCGGGAGGGGCCGACGGCCGGTCGCGCCGACAGCGAGCGCACGGCGTAGGCCCTCGAGGAGCATGAACATGAAGACGCTTGCATTCCAAGACGGCGACCAGATGCCGATCCTCGGGCTCGGCACGTGGAAGTCGAAGCCGGGCGAGGTCTACGCGGCCGTGCGCGAGGCGATCCGCATCGGCTACCGGCACATCGATTGCGCGGCCATTTACGGGAACGAAGCGGAGATCGGCGGCGCGCTGCGCGACGCCATGCGCGAGGGCGAGGTGAAGCGCGAAGAGCTCTGGATCACCTCGAAGCTGTGGAACAACGCGCACCGCCGCGATCAGGTCGAGGGCGCGCTGACCAAAACGTTGCGGGACTTGGACCTCGGCTATCTCGACCTGTACCTCGTCCATTGGCCGGTCGCCGTCCAACCGGAGATCATGTTCCCGCGCGTCGGGGCTGAGTATCTGACGCCTGCCGAGGCGCCCCTCGAGGGCACCTGGGCCGGCATGGAAGGGGCCGTCGACGCCAAGCTGACGCGCCACATCGGGGTCTCGAACTTCTCGAAGAAGAAGCTTCAAGAGCTGCTCCAGCGCGCGCGCATCCGCCCCGAGGTCGATCAGGTAGAGCTCCATCCCTTGCTGCAGCAGCGCGAGCTCGTGTCTTACTGCGCGAACAACCGGATCGCCGTGACGGCGTATTCGCCGCTCGGGTCGTCCGATCGGCCGGCCACGCTCAAGGGCGCGGACGAGCCGTCGTTGCTCCAGGATCCGGTGATCGTCGCCATCGCCCAGGCGCGCGGCTGCAGCGCGGCCCAGGTGCTGCTCGCCTGGCACGTGTGCCGCGGTATCGCGGTGATCCCCAAGTCCGTTCATCCCGCGCGCTTGCGCGAGAACTTCGCCGCGGCCGAGATCGCGCTGACTCCGCACGAGCTCGAGCGCATCGCCGGACTCGACCGCCACTATCGCTTCCTGAACGGCTCCATCTGGACGGGCCGGGGCAGCCCTTGGACGCTGCAGTCACTCTGGGACGAGGGCTGAGCGCGGGGCCGCGAGCTACGCGCGCGAGCTCGCGGACCCGCGAACTTGACAACGCAGCGGCCGCGGCCACATGCGATCCGGATGCAGCTCTTGCAGGAGTTCCGCTCGTCCCTCGCGAGGTTGCGCTGGCTGTTGGCGCCGCGCTATCAGCCGCGCTGGCCGCGCCTGCAAGCGCTCGCGGACTTCGTGGAGCGCGGCGTCCATCTCCTCGACAGCGCCGTTCCCGTTCCGGGCACCCGCTTGCGCGTCGGCTTGGATCCGCTCGCGGGCCTCTTGTTTCCCGCGTTGGGCGACGCTCTGGGCGGGGCGGTGTCGCTCGGCGTGCTGTTTCTGGCGGTCCAATATCATGTGCCCGCGCGCGTGATCGGGCGGATGGTACTCAACATCGCCGTCGACACCGCCGTCGGGAGCGTGCCGATCGCAGGCGACGTGTTCGACCTGATGTGGAAATCGAACGAGCGAAACTTCGCGCTGCTGAAGCGCCATCGCGGCGACGTGCGGGCGCACGAGTCGCGCATGTACGCGTGGAGCGTGGCTGCTCTGCTGTTGGCCGGCCTCGCATGTGTCGCGGCGCCGATCGCGCTGGTCGTCTGGCTCGTGTCGCGCTGGTGGAGCTAGGGCTTATCGCGGGAGCGCGCCCTTCTCCACGTCGAGCGTGTAGCCCTCTTCGAGGCGTTTTTGTTCGACGTTTTCGATCTCCAGCGAGTAGCCGTAATGCATGTTGGTGATGCGCACGCGCGGCGCGATCACCGGCGCCGGGGCATCGTTGAAGCGGATCACGACCAAGCGCGCGTACGTTTCGAGCGCGTGGAAGCGGCGCTCGACGATGTGGCCGCCGCGCCAGCGCTCGCGTACCAGCTCGCCGTGGTCCACCAGCTCGTGCGTGCCGTCGCTCTGCGGCGCAGGCAAGCCGCGAAAGAACAGGCGATGGATGTCGTAGAGCACGTCGACCGGCTCGAACGGCACGTCGCGCAGCATGAACTTCTCGAAGCGCACATCGACGCCGTCTTGTTCGACGACGAACGCGCGCGCGCTGTAGGGCGTCATACCGGTGAGGGTCAGCTTGCCCTGCGCGAGCTGCACCACGCATTCGAACGCCACGTCCTCGGTGCCGCGCTTGCCGCTCAGGCGCTGCACCACCATGAACGGCGGAAACGAGAGCTGGTCCGTAGGAACCAGCAGGCCGGAGTCGTCGCGCGGGCGCGGTTCGCTGGGCGGCGGTTTCGGAGCGGCGCACGCGGCGCATGCCAGCAGCGCCGCGCTCGCGAGCCGCACCGAAAGTGGGGAGCCTTGTCTCGTCATTCACGTGTCTCCGCGCGCGTGAAAGCGAGCGCGGGCTCGCGCCCGTCGTTTACATGCCCGGTATCGGCATCGACTCGACTACCTCGATGAAGCCGTCGGGCGCCATGAAATCGGGAGCCGAGGCTTTGTAGAGAACGAGAAACTTCTTCATCGGAGCTCCTTTCTCGATCATCCTCGCGACGTATCTTCAGCCGAGCAGCACGCTGCCATTCCCTTACGCGTATCGTTCGCGATCCGCAACGAATTCCCGCCGAGTGCGGCCACGGAGAGAGCATGAACAGCGAACCCACGGAGAGGCGGACCTGCTGCGTGGTGGGCGGCGGCCCGGCCGGCGTGATGGTCGGGGCACTGCTCGCGCGTGCGGGCGTCGATGTGCTCGTGCTCGAAAAGCACGCCGACTTCTTGCGGGACTTCCGCGGCGATACCGTGCACCCCTCCACGCTCGAAGTGTTGCGGGAGCTGGGCTGGCTCGAAGACTTTCTGCGTCTGCCGCATCAAGAGCTGCGCCGTATCCGCGCGCACGTCGCCGATACGGAGCTGACCATCGCGGACTTCGCGCACGTCCCCACGCGGAGCAAGTTCATCGCGTTCATGCCGCAATGGGACTTCTTGAACTTCGTGGTCGGGCAGGCGCGGCAATATCCCGGGTTCGAAGTGCGCATGCAGGCGGAGGCGACCGACGTCGTCGAGAGTGGCGGGCGCATCGTCGGAGTGCGCGTGAAGAGCGAGAAGGGCGACACCCTCATCGGCGCGGATCTCGTGATCGCGGCGGACGGCCGGCATTCACCGATGCGAGCGCGCGCCGGCCTGACGGTGGAGGACATCGGGGCGCCCATCGACGTGCTGTGGCTGCGACTCGAACGCAGGCCGACGGATCCCGCGCAGAGCTTCGGCTGGATCAAACCGGGAAGGTTCCTCGCGCTCATCGATCGCGGTCCGTTCTGGCAGATCGCGTGTGTGATCCCGAAGGACGGCTTCGCAGCGGTGAAGGCGCAAGGCATCGCAGCGTTCCGCGACAGCCTCGGCGAAACGGTGCCGTTTCTCGCCGACCGCGTGGGTGCGCTGCGCAGCTTCGACGACGTGAAGCTGCTCGTCGTGAAGATCGATCGTCTGCAGCGCTGGTGGCGGCCGGGCCTGCTGTGCATCGGCGACGCCGCGCATGCGATGTCGCCTGTCGGCGGCGTCGGCATCAACCTGGCGATTCAAGACGCCGTGGCCGCCGCGAACGCGTTGGCCGCGCCGCTCTCGCAGGGACGGCTGCAGGACGATCTGCTCGCGCACGTCCAGCGTCGCCGAGAGTTGCCGACGCGCGCCATCCAGGCGGTTCAAGTCGCGGTCCAAAAGCGCGTGATCGAGCGCGCGCTGCGCAGTGAGACGGCGCTCGAGCCGGGCGCGCTGCTGCGCCTGTTAGATCGCCTGCCCTTGCTGCAGCGGATCCCCGCCTATCTGATCGGCGTGGGCGTGCGCCCCGAACACGTGCGCACCCCGCAGCGCGCGCGACGGTGATCCCGCTCACCGTGTGTGGCAGGAGCTGCCGCTTCGGCCTCGCCCTCCGTCTGCATCGGTCAGTGTTCGCCGGTGACAGCTCGAAATCAGCGCGCGACTCGCCTTGAGGATGCTACAGCGCAGTTCGGCTTTGCGATGTCGCGCTTCCTTTGCTGTGGCTCCGTGCGGATCTCCGTGGTCGTTGCGATCGTGACCGTGATCGCGAGCGTGGCTCCCGGCTCGCTCCGCGCGCAAGACGATCCGGCGGCAGCCCCGCAGAGCGGCGCAAACGGAGCGGAGGCACCGCAGCTGGTTGACCCGACCACGTCGGAACCATCGCAGCAAGTCGGCGCGAGCGCCTCGCGGCCAGCGCCACGAGCCGCTCCCGAGGTCGCGCCCCCAGCGCACGGGGTCGGTCCGACGGCCGACGAACAAGCGCAGCCCTGGCGCGGAAAGCCCTGGGCGCGCACGATCGGGCTCGGCGTGCTCGGGGTCGCCAGCGGTTTCGTGCTGCACGAGCTCGGGCACATCACCGCGAACCTCATGCTCGGCAACAAGCCTCACTTCGAAGGCACGCGCGTGTGGGGCTTTCTCCCGTTTGTGGTGATCTCGCCGGGTATCTATTGCCACGGCGACCATTGCGTCAACCGCGACGGCCATCATTTTCGACCCGGGCGCGAGGGCAACTTCTTCATCGTGACAGCCGGCTTTCACATGCAGCACATCACGGACGAAGTCTTGCTCAGCCTGCGCCCCCGCCTGCGCTATCAATACAAGCCGCTGCAGAAAGGGCTGCTGCTGATGAACGTGGCTCTTTCGGTGATGTACGCGGCAGGCGGCTACACCGGGCTCGAGGACCCTCACGGCGACCTGACCAACGCGGCGGCCATGGCGCACATGCACGAAGCCTGGCTCGCGACCTTGCTGCTCGTGCCCGCCGCGCTCGACGTGTATCGCTACTTCGCGCCCGACGTGCGTTGGTCGCCTTGGGTGTCGCGCGCCGCCAAGACGATCTTCTTCGGACTGAACTTCGTCTTTTGATCCTTCACAGCCCGAGCAGCGGGGAGATGTCCGCCCGAGCGACACCGAGGGCCAGGGGCGCTCGGGGTTCGCGTCAGCCGCCGAACTTGACGTTGTCGAGCGAACCGCTGTCGGGCCCGTCGTTGTACTCGCCGCGGATGCGTAGGATGCTCAAGCCGGAGAGCACCTTGTGGAGATCGCTCTCGCTCGCGGCGGCGGCGCTGGTGAAGCTGTCTTCGGCGTGGATGTCTGGTCCCGAGACGATCTTCCAACCACCGCTCGGGTCGAGCGCAAAAGAGTAAGACTTCCATTGGCCGGCGGGGGACGGGTCGTAAGGCATCAAGGCGATCACGGTCACGCCGCCGCCGGACAGCATGACCCCGTACGCGGTGAATGGGGAATCCACCGATGTCGTCTTCAGGTCGAAGGTCAGAGTTTTTCCGTAGGTCGACGACGCGTCGCCGAGGTACTTGGCGGGAGCGACGAAGTAGAACACGCCCCCGGTCGTGTCGTCTTTGGCCGTGATCAGTCCGCCTGGATTGCCGCCCGTGCCGTTGTAGTCCGGCTTGACGCTGCTGGCCTGCGCGTCGCCGGTGACGGTCCAACCCTCGTCATCGCTGTCGAAGCCGCTGGCCGCCTTCACGTCGGCTCCGGCGTCGCTGTGTTCGGGCTCGCCGTGACCGGAACTGCATGCGACGCACAGGAACCAAGCCGCCAACCCATGAACTCGTGTCAAAGCCAACCTCCTCGAGCGATGCCGCGTCTCGCCGGTGCGGCTCGCGACCACGCCAATGTAAGCCACACGGAAGGTGGGCGGCAGCGATCCGCGTCGAAATCACACCGATCGACCTTCCCCTTCCACGCGAGCTCGCTGTGGGTCGCCGTCTGCTCAAGCCGAGTTGGCAGTCCGCGCCGAAAAGAAATGAGCCAGATAGCGCATGCAAGGTGACCCGCGTGGTCACGCAGCCAGTGGCCTCGGGGCAGCGCGAAGCTGTTGGGCGCAAGAGCGGCCACGCCTTGGTTGCCCGCAAAGCCGCGAATGCTTCATGGAGAGCACCGCGCGGCCGACGTGATGCGCGCGCGTGCGATCATGGCCCTTCCGCTCGAGCGTTGAGCGGCGCTTCTATTCACGCGCTCGGCTTCGCGACCTTTCCGTCGCCGACAGGACGGCCGAACGTATGGAGCAGCCATTCTCCTTCGCGCGGAGACAGATCGAAGCGCACCGACGCTTCGCTCACCAGCGCGAGCGAGCTCAGCTTCGGCTCTTCGCGTCTGCGATCGGAGATCCAACGAACGGCGCGCCTGACGTGTTCACCTTTGGGCAAGATCGCGTGTTGCATCGTGGCCTCCCTCGCGAGCCGTCGCGCGCAGCGCCAAACGGCACCCCACACGCAGCGACTTGCGCGTGATTGTGTCCGACGGGTGACCATATCGACTTCACGTCACGTGAATAGCGGGAGCAGACAGGTCGGCGAGCTCCACGACAATTGCGTTCGGCGGCGATAGAAAAGGCGCACGCCTGGCGGCAGCGCGCGGCGCCCGTCCGCGCGTCGAAGCGGCGCGTCATTTCTGTTCGTCGCGCGCCGCCCCGACGAGCGGGTCGCGCCAACTGCGCCGGGCGCCGTGTGGGTCAGCGAAACGGGTTGTCGAGATCGAGTGCGCGCCGCGCGCGCTTGGGCACGTGGCGCAGATCGAACTCGGCGCTGCCCGCGTCGCTTGTGTTCGTGGATTTTGCGCGCTCCGTAGAGCGCGCGACGCTGGCCTTGCGTGCAGACGGAGCGGGCGCGCTCGCGCGCTCGGCGCCGCTTAGGTCTGGTCTGGTCTGCGCGGACTCACGCGGCCCGGCTCGGTCTGCGGTCGCGTTCTGCGGGTCCGGTTCGCGAGCGAGCGTGCGCTCCGCTTGCTCGGCGGTGAGCGCCGCGTCCGGCGCCGCAAGTGCCGGTGTGTTCGCCGGCTCTTCCCGCGCGCTGGCCGCTGAGGCTGGGTGCGCGGCCACGGGTGAAGCGGTCGCGCTGCGCGCGGGCGCTGAAACATGCGGCGCACGTCCGGAGCGCGCAGGCCAGAGCCACGCGGCCATCGCCAGCGCCGCGAGCGCCGTAGGCCAGAGCCAACGCAGCGAAGCCTTGCGCGGCGATGAGGCGGAGAGGATGGGGGTCGGCGTGTGTTCGCCTGCATGCGCCAGCGCGTGCGGGAAGTCCGGGCTCGCGGTGCCGGCAGCTCCGAGACGCGGCGCGCCGAGCATCGTGACGATCGAATCCGGACTTGCCAGCTCGCGCAGCTGGGTGTCGATCAGGCGATGCAAGGCGGCACGACGCGTCGCGAACTTGGCGCGCATGAGCTCCCCGATCGCGGCGGCGGGGAAGCTCTGCGAGCGCTCCGCCAAGTAGTTCGTGAGCGCGTTGCGCAGCGCCTCGGCAGACGGGTAGCGCCGTTCGGGTGCGTGCTGCATGGCGCGATCGCAGATGGCCGCGAGCTCGGGGTCGACTTGCGGCACGACCTGCGCGATGCGCGGTTCGCTGCCGGCGAGGCGAGCCTCGAAGGCCTGACGCGTCGTCTTGCCGTACACGAGCTGGCGCAGCGCGATGGCTTCCCACAGCACCACGCCGGCTGCGAAGACGTCGACCCGCCGATCCGCGGGTTGTCCGCGCAGCTGCTCGGGTGCAGCGTAGCCGACCTTCCCTTTGAATTCGCCGGGCCGGCTGCCCTCGCCGTCGCGCGCTTTGGCGATGCCGAAGTCGAGCAGCTTGACCTGACCGTCGTACGTCACGAACATGTTGGGCGGGCTGACGTCGCGGTGC
>CAZYWR010000819.1:0-1547 GCA_964651185.1 uncultured Polyangiales bacterium | reverse complement strand
ATCGAGCGCGCGATCGGCGACCACGCTCGCGACCGTGCCGGCGATCGCCTGGCTCTCGAGCATGGAGCGCGCCGCGATGTCGAGCGACGGCAAGAGTGCGCGCACGCTGCGCACGCTGGCTTCGGATCGCAACGCGGAGCTCTCGACGCTGTCGCTGGGAGAAACCATGAACGGACCGATCGGGCGCGCCCCTCGCGCACGGGGACGAAAAAACCGAGCAACGCCTCACAGGATTGCGGGCTGAGGAGTTGCCAAGCTAGCACCGCCGCACCACGCTGACACGCCTCATGGCGAGCGCCCCCACTCGGATGGCGCGCACGATTGCGCGCATGGTTCCCTTCGTGACGGCCGCCCTACGGATGCGGCTCGTTCGTGTGGCCCAGACCTTCGCTCAGCGCTTGGGACAGCCGCGCTGGCTCCCCTGCTACGTGGCGCTCCTGCAAGCCTGTGGCGCGTTGGTGTCACAGCCCACCATCGACACGGCCACGAGCGCGGGTGCGGCGCGCGCCAGCATCAACGTCGCTGCCCACGCCGAGCCGGCGCATGAACCGCCGCCTTTCTTTCCGCTCTTGGTCGAGCGCGCGCGGGGGCTCGGGTCCGCACCGCCTCGTCCGAGCGGCGCCGTCGATCTTCCGCCGGCGTTGCGCGACATCGATTACGACACGTATCGGACGATCCGTTACAAACCGGAGCGCAGCTTGTGGCGCGGAGAACCAGGCCGCTTCGAAGCCCAGTTCTTCCACATGGGGTACGGCTATCGTGAACCGGTCGCGATGTTCGTCGTCGAAGGGCAAGAGGCGCGCACGTTTCCATTCTCGACCGAGCTCTTCTCGTACGACGGTGTGCCCAAACCGCCGCCTCCCGACCCCGCGCTGCTCGGCTTCACCGGCGTGCGCCTGCACGCGCCCATCAACCGCGACGACTACCGCGACGAGTTCGCGGTGTTCCAAGGCGCGAGTTACTTCCGCGTCGTGGGCCGTCACGAAGTGTATGGATTGTCGGCGCGCGCGCTCGCGATCGACACCGGCGAGCCCACGCCCGAGGAGTTCCCGCGCTTCAGCGAGCTCTACCTGGTGCGGCCGGGACCTGACGACCAAGCGATGTGGGTCTTGGCGTTGCTCGAGAGCAAGCGTGCCACCGGCGCGTATGCCATACGCCTCGAGCCCGGCGACCGAACCACGGTCGAGGTCGTGGCACGGATCTTCCTTCGCGAGCCGGTGCGAGTCCTCGGTATGGCTCCCCTGACCAGCATGTTCCTGTTCGGCGAAGAAGCTCCCGCGAGGCTCGGGGACTTTCGGCCGGAAGTGCACGACTCGGATGGCCTCGCGATGTGGGCCGGCAACGGGGAGTGGCTGTTTCGTCCGCTGCGCAACCCTGCGCACACCACAGTGTGTAGTTTTCGACTCGATTCGCCGCGCGGGTTCGGGCTCGTGCAGCGCGATCGCTCCTTCGACAGCTATCAAGACCTCGATTCGCGCTACCAGGACCGGCCGAGTGCCTGGATTGAGCCCCTGTCCGATTGGGGGCCCGGCACGGTGCGCCTGCTC
>CAZYWR010000818.1:0-1607 GCA_964651185.1 uncultured Polyangiales bacterium | reverse complement strand
GAGCGCCCGCGTCTGCTCGCGCGTCACACCGAGCGCCCCCATCGCGCGACCTTGCTGCTGCGCGGCGACGTGCTTTCGTTCGGCGACGCCCAGCACAGCGAGAGCATCGAGCTCTCGTCGCAGCCCGCGCTGCGCGTGTTGGTCGACACGTTCGTGCACGTGCTCGCGGGCGATCTGGCGGCGCTCGAGCGGGCCGCGGATCTTACTCTCGAGCCGCGCGCCGGCGGCGGCTTTCGCATTCGCGTCACGCCCAAGGACCCGAAGGTGAAGCGGCTCGTGCGCGCGCTCGCGTTCGAAGGCGAGGGCGCCCGGCTCTCGCGCATGGAGCTCGTCGACGCCAACGGCGACACCACGCTCACCACCTTCAGCCAAGTGACCCTGCACAAGCCGTTCAGCCCGGCCGAGCGCACGCGGCTGTTTCGCCTCGGCGGCTGAGCCGTGCGCATCGCGGCGTTCGCGCTTATCGCTGTGCTCTGCATCGCGTACACGAGCGCGCGGCTCGAGGTGCGCACCGCGATCACCGACTTCCTGCCGCGCGATCAGCGCTCGGTCAGGTTGGAGCTCGCGCGCGAACTGTCGCAGGCGCCGCAGGCACGCGCGGTCGTGCTCACGTTGGGCGCGCGCGACGAGGCGGGCCACATGCGCGCGGCACGCGCCATGGCCGCGCGTCTGCGCGCGAGTGGTGCCTTCGAGTGGGTGCGCGGGGGGCTCGCGCAATCCGATCAGGAGAGGCTCTATGGCTTATTCTTTCCCGCGCGCATCGGCCTGCTCGAGCTGCCCGCAGGTGCGGGCCCGGTCGCGGACGATTGGATCGATGCGCGCGTCGCAGCGCTGCGCGAGCGACTCGCGGGTCCGCTCGGCATGTTGGAGCGCAGGCTCGCGCCCGAAGACCCGCTCGGGGCCTTCGCCGGTTTGCTCGAACGCCAGGCGCGTGCGCGCGGGCGCCTGCACCTCTCGGGCGATCAGCTGGTCACCGAAGACGGGCGGTTTTCGGTGCTGTTCGCCGCGACCAAGGCCTCGCCGTTCGACGCGGCGCCGCAAGCGCGCGTAGAGCGCGTGATCGCGAGCGCGTTTGCCGCGGAGCGCGCGCGGGATCCTTCGCTCACGCTCGAGTGGAGCGGCATCAACCGCTATGCGCGCGCGGGCGAACGTTCGGTGCGCGGCGACATCGAACGCATCTCGAGCTTGTCGCTCATCGGCATCTTCCTGCTGTACGTCGTGGTGTTTCGATCGCTGCGCGAGCCCTTGCTCGTGCTCTTGCCGATCACCTTCGGTTGTCTGCTCGCGACCGCGCTGTGCCAGCTCGTGTTCGGCTTCGTGCACGGCCTGGCGCTCGCATTCGGCGCCTCCATCATCGGCGTGGCCGAGGACTACTCGACGCATTACTTCGCACATCGCTTGGCCGTGCCCGAGAGCGAAGACAACGAAAGCCTGATGCGCCGCCTATGGCCGGGCATGTGGATGGGCGCGCTCACCACGATCGCGGGCATCGCCATGCTGTTCGGCGCGGGCTTTCCTGGGCTCTCGCAGATGGCGGCGTTCGGCGCGCTGGGCGTGCTCGGCGCGCTGCTCACGACGCGCTACGTGCTGCCGGGGATGTCGCGCCG
>CAZYWR010000817.1:0-16750 GCA_964651185.1 uncultured Polyangiales bacterium | reverse complement strand
CGTCATGCGGCGTTCGATATACAGGTGCCGGATCATCAGCGTCTCACCGTCGATCTCGACCATGGACGGCGCGAGGCGGGTGAGCTCCTCGCGCAGCGCCTCGCTGATGCGCTCGATTGGAAAGCCCACGTTCGAGTACTCGAGCGTGTCCGCCAAGCGGCCCACGCGGTCGTGATCCTTGACCAGCGTGTACTTCTCGCGGACGGCCGTGCGGTCGCTGTCCTTGGGCGGATCGAACCAGTCGCGGATGACTTTGAACACGTAAGGGAAGGAGGGCAGCGTGAACACCAGCATGACCATGCCGCGCTGCCCGGGCGCGAGCACGAAGGAGTCGCTCGAGTATTTGAGGTGTTGCTGCAAGTCGCGATAGAAGAGGTTCTTGCCCTGCTTCTGCAGGCCGAGCATCGTGTAGATCTCAGCGCGCGATTTGCTCGGGATCACGCTGCACAGGAAGTGCACGTACGCGGACGGCACTTCCATGTCCACCATGAAGTACGCGCGCGCCAGGCTGAACACGCGGCCGATGCTCTTCGGATCGAACAGGAACGCGTCGGCGAACATTCGCCCGCGGCGGTCTTGAAGGATCGGCAGCACGAAGGGGTACAGCGCGTCGCCATTGATGACGCGGCCCACCGCGTACGCGGCCTTGTTGCGGAAGAAGAGCGAGCTTAGGACCTGCACCTGGAAGTTGTCCGCGCACTTCCAGCCAGGGCCGAGGTGCTCGTCGAGCGCAGCGACGATGGATACACAGTCGCGCTCGAGATCCTGAAACGGGCCTTTCAGCTCGAAGTCTCTCAGCAAGGCGCTGAACGCGTCCAAGAGCCCGGCCTGATCGGCGTAATACGAGCGGTAGGTGCGCGAGTCGCCCTCCAGGTAGTCGGTGGCGATGGCCGGACGATAGAAGATGTATTCATTGCAGTAGTAGCGCCGGTGCAGAACGCCACACGCAACGGAGTTGTAGAAGGTTTCGGCGCACTCGGGCTGCCTATGATCGAAGAGCAGGCCGGAGTACTCGCGTTTGATCTCGGGCCACAGCGCGTCTGCCGAGCTGGCCCAAGGAAACTCGGACTGGATGCGCCGGATGGCCGCTCTCACCTGGAGGTCGTAGCTGCGGATACGCGTCGAGTTCGCCACGCGCGCAGCCTTCCAGTCGGCGCGCTCGTAGCACTCCTTGGCCTCTACGCCGAGCTTTCGAAACGTTTGATAGTGCAGGTCGAAGCCGGCCAGAATGGTGCGCGCTACTTCATGAGTCAGGTGCATGGGCTCTGCTCGTTCGGCTTGAAGGTAGTCACGCGCCTCGCAGCTGGCGCGCCCAAAGAAACAAAGTCTTGCCATAGACCGGCGCTGGTGCTGCAAAGATTGCGAACGGTCTGCAGAATTAGCGCGTAGTCAACTGCTTGTCGTCGCGCGCGTGGCCCCGCGCACAGGCAGCCACGTCGCTGGCGGCGATGCGCTCCTCGCGGCCGAGACGCGATGGGTTATCCGGGCTGCTCGTTGGGGGCAGTGCATGTACACACTCGTTGAAAAAAAACGCGACTGACGCATGGTTGCGATTAACTGCTCTTTGCGGTTTGTAAATATCATGGCGGTTCCAGGGCTCCGGGTCTCGAGAGGCCAGGCGGTCGCCCTCCGCCGCCTTGTGAGCTGCGCGAGACGGGGGCTGAGGATTTGGCGTTCGTTGCTTTTTTTGGCTTGTGCATCGGCACCGCGCTGTCACCTTCGGATGAATCGCTGGCCATGAACCCGACTTGCGCCGCACACCCGTGGCGCTGTAAACGCCAGAAAAAACCGCCCCCCTAAGCCGCCAGCAGCGCTCACTACAAGCAGTTTACAGAGCGCGGAGCCGCCTCATGACGACCCTTCCGAGAGCACTTCGAGTCCCCGCCGCGACGCGGTCGCGTCGCGCGGGTGCTGCGTCGTCATGTTCGCCGGCGCTGATGGCGAACTCGCCGTCGACAGTCCGCAGCGCGCGGATGAGCGGCGGATCGGCACGGTAAGCGCTGCGGGAAGCGCTGCGCGTGTCCCGCAGCACGTCTGCTTTACCCTTCCACGATAGGAACACGATGAACTCGACAGTCTCGCCAAAGGGTAGCCTTGCCAGGCTGGAACTGCGCGGCAACGTCGCGCGCGACTATGCAGACTTGTTCACGCCCGAAGCGCGCGCGGCGCTGCTCGCGCTGGCTCCTCTCGACGAAAAGCGCGCGGCGTTGATGAGGGCGCGTGGCGAGCGGCGCGCCCGGCGTATCCGCGAGCGGAAGCGGATCGAGTTTTTGGATCCGGCGTCGACCATCGGCGGCACGGGCCTGACGGTGGCGGACGCGCGCGCCGGACGCTTTGCCGGCGGCGAGATCCCGCATGACCTGCAGCGCCAGTGGGTGCAGGGCACGGGACCGGCCGCGAAGCCGAACGCACCTATCGAGAAGAGCTTGCGGAACGTCGCCTACGCGCTGCTTTCGGGGGCGGACGGCTGGATGTTCGACGGCGAGGACGCGCTCGGCCAGGTCGCCACGATGTCGCTCGACAACCAGCGCTCCCTGAAGTTGGCCATCGCCAAGAGCCCCGTGTTTCTCCAGGTGGCGGAGCAGGTCGCAGCCGAGATGAACGGCTGGGCCAAGGACTTCCTGGGCCGCGAGATCATCCAGGACTATCGCAAGCAACTGGACTTCACGACCAAGATCTTTCGCGCGCGCGGGCTGCATCTCGACGACCGACACGTGCAGTGGTCGGACGATCGCGGCTTCTCTGCGTCGATCGTCGACGCGACCCTGTACATCGTCAACAACCACCGCGCCCTGACCGCCAGCGGCGCCTCGCTGGTGCTTTATCTGCCGAAGATTCAGACGGCCGATGAGGCCGCGCTCTGGAATGAGATTTTGTCGGCGCTGGAGGCGCACCTGCGGTTGCCGATCGGAACGATCAAGAGCTACGTGCTCATCGAGCAGCTCGAGGCGAGCTTTCAGCTGATGGAGATTCGCGCCGCGTTGGGCGCGCACTTCGTCGGCTTCAACACGGGCCGCTGGGACTACATCAACAGCGTCTCGGACGCGATGGCTGGCGATCGCGGGTTCATGAACCCGAACATCGACGCCATCACGATGACCTACGGGTACATGCGCGTCTACGAAGACCGCGTGCGCCGCGCCGTGAACACGCCGGACCAGAACGGCCGTTTCGCGCTCTGGCAGGGTGGTATGGAGCCCAACATTCCGGTGGGGTCACCGGCAGGCGTGAGCGCGGGCATGAAGCGCGCGGTCGCGGGCGCCGAGCGCGAGCAGCGCGAGGGGGCGAGCGGCAAGTGGGTCGCGCACTGGAAGATGGTGCACATCGTGCGGCCGGTCTGGGAACGGGTCGGCGCCGCCAACCAGCTGGGCCGCTCGTTCTCGCCGCTCACCTACACACAAAAGGATGCAGACGACTTGGTGCTGCTCGAGGGCGGTCCGCGCACCATCCGGGGCGCGCGCGACTTGCTCAGCGTGGCGCTTCAGTACGGCAACGCCTTCGGTCAGGGCATGCAAGCGGCGGCGTTGAAGCCGGCCGACTTCTTTGCGAATGACGACGTCCTCTATTTGATGGAGGACATGGCGACCGGGGAGATCCGCCTGAGCATCCTGTGGGAGTGGCTACACAAGGGCGCTACGTTCAACGAAGCGGACGCCGAGACCGGCGTGAAGCCGGGCGATCCGTTCACGCTCGCGCTGTTCGAGCGTTTGCTGAAGGAGGAGTACGAAAAGCTCCTCGCCGCGCGCGATCGCGACGTACACGCCGACTCCAAGAAGACGACGCTGCCGATCGCCCGCGCGATCGTCGACACCTGTGTGCGTAGCGACGTGAAGGCGCCGTGGTACGTCGACTTGCTCAACCTGAACCTCGACAACCTCGATCTCGAGCGCGCGCGCGAGCGCATCCGCGACTACTTCGCGCAGCTCGCGGAAAAGGGCGCGCGCATTACCCACAACCTCGATTTTCGCAAGGGCGAATCGACCTTGCTGAGTGACGGCAACGCACAACCGTAACGGTCGAAGCGCGCGCCCGCGCACGCGAGCGGCTGGTGTAGGCGCGCGCGTGAGCGAAATGATGTCGGCGCGCACAGGCGCGCGTGAGCGAGAGCGAAACGATATGGCAGGAGCAACAGACATGAGCACGTTCGAACGACGAGTCTCGGCCGCCCGCGCCTATTGCGAGCAACCCCGGTTCGGCCGCGTGAAGCGGCTGTACACGCCGCGCGCGATCGCCGAGCAGCAGGGCACCATCGAAGCTGACTACACGGTGGCGCGCAAGGCAGCCGAGGACTTCTACGCCCGGCTGCGCGAGCTGTTCGCGGCCAAGAAGTCGATCACCACGTTCGGGCCGTACTCGCCCGGTCAGGCCGTCACCATGAAGCGCGTGGGCATCGAAGGCATTTACCTGGGCGGCTGGGCGACCTCCGCGAAAGGTTCGATGCACGAGGATCCCGGTCCGGACTTGGCGAGCTACCCGCTCAGCCAGGTGCCAGACGAGGCCGCGGTATTGGTACGTGCGCTCCTGACGGCGGACAAGAACCAGCAGTTCGCGCGTAGCCGCATGTCTGCCGAGCAGCTCGCGGCCACGCCCGAGGTCGACTATCGCCCGTTCATCATCGCCGACGCAGACACCGGCCATGGCGGTGATGCGCACGTGCGCAATCTGATCCGGCGCTTCGTCGAGGTCGGCGTGCCGGGTTACCACATCGAGGACCAGAAGCCCGGCGCGAAGAAGTGCGGGCACCAGGGCGGTAAGGTGCTGGTCTCGTCTGATGAACAGATCAAGCGCCTGAACGCGGCGCGCCTGCAGCTCGACATCATGCGCGTCCCCGGCATCATCGTGGCGCGAACGGACGCCGAGGCGGCGACGTTCCTCGAGAACCGCAGCGACGAGCGCGACCAGCCGTTCATCCTCGGCGCTACCAACCTGGAGGTGCCGAGCTACAAGGCGGGCTACCTGGCGATCCAGCGCAAGCTGAGTGAGCTTGGCGTGGAAGACGCGCTCGGCCATCACCTGTTCGACGTATCCGAGCGCGAGTACGAGCACGCGTACGCGTGGCTCGAGCAGAGCGGCCTCTCGGCGCGCATCCAGCAGACCGCCAAGGCGCTGAAGGGCGCCGACGTCGCCAAGAGCGAGGCGGCCTACGACGCGCTCGAGACCCAGTACGCCGAGGCCTGGCAAAAGGACGCCGGGCTCAAGACGTACCGCGAAGCGGTGGCGGACGCGATCGCCTTCCGTCGCGAGCAAGGCGAGGCTAGCGAGTGGACGGTCGCGCAGTGGAGCGACTTCGCCAAGGACGCCACGCTGTTCGAGATGCGCGAGCGCGCGGCCAAGCTCGGTCTGCGCGTGAGCTGGGACGACGAGCTGCCCAAGACGCCCGAGGGCTATTACCAGGTGCGCGGCGGCATCGAGTATGCGATCGCCAAGTCGCTCGCGGCGGCGCCCTTCGCCGACTTGATCTGGATGGAGACCAAGACCGCGGACCTGAAGGATGCCAGGGAATTTGCCGAGGCGATCCACGCCAAGTTCCCAGACCAGATGCTGGCCTACAACCTCTCGCCCTCGTTCAACTGGGACACCACCGGCATGAGCGAGGCGGAGATGAAGGCGTTCCCGGAGGAGCTGGGCAAGCTCGGGTTCGTGTTCAACTTCATCACCTACGGCGGCCATCAGGTCGATGGACTGGCGGGCGAGGAGTTCGCCAGTGCGCTGCGCCAGGACGGCATGCTCGCGCTTGCGCGCCTGCAGCGCAAGCTGCGCTTGATCGAGTCGCCTTACCGCACTCCGCAGACCCACGTCGGCGGCCCGCGCCTCGACGCAGGGCTGATGGCCGTCTCCGGGCGCACGGCGGCGACCAAGGCCATGGGCAAGGGCTCCACCCAGTTCCAGCACTTGGTGCAGACGGAAGTCTCGACCAAGGTGTTCGAAGACTGGCTGGCGCTCTGGAGCGCGCAGAACAAAGACACTCAGAAGCTGCGCGTGAGCCTTCGCCCGCAGACGCCCGGCTCCGAGCTGCTCGAGCTGGCGCTCCGCAACGACGCCGGCCACAAGGTGCTCAACGTAGTCTTCAACCAACTGCAAGACCGCCGCGGACGCCAGATCCTCTCGATCCGCGACCAGAACACCGAGCCGTCGCTGCGCCGCAAGCGCCTCATGACGCTCGCCCAGTTGTTCCTGATCCACCGCTACAAGGCCGCGTCGGTGCACTACCTGACGCCCTCCGAAGACAACGAGCGGCAGACGCGCGCGCTCAAGGAGGTCGGCCTGTTCAGCGGGCTCAAGCTCGACAGCGGCCTGATCATCCTGGCGGAGGTGAACGCCGAGCGCGTGGCTGGCCTGGTGGCGAAGGACAGCAAGGCGCTGAAAGACCTGCTCGCGAAGAAGGCCTGACGGCCGACGGCCATTCGGCTGCGATGCGTCTCGCAAAAGGGCCGAGGAGCTCGCGCTCCGAGGCCCTTTTGCTGTGGTCATGGCCGCACCGCGAGCGCCGTCGTGAACGACGAGGCGGCCAAGCATGGTGGGGTCATTCACGACGACGCCGGCGCTTGCCGCGCCACTCGCACTCGCGCGGATCGGCCCGCGGCGACGCCCGATTACTTGATCAGCACGTCGATTCCAACGCCCGTGCAATCCGCTGCGCACTCCACGCAGGAGTCGCCGTCTAGACAGTCTGAACACTTCGCGACATCGTCTTTGCTCGCGTCGTCTTTACAGTCAGAGCGACACTTCGACTCGTCGAAGTTCGGCAAACAGTCCTGCGCCTTGCTGCAAATCTCTCGGCAATTAAGCGCTTTTCCCACTGGACCATTGTCACAGCCAACGAACAACATCAGCATCGCCATCATCGTCCAAGCTGCAGCCTTACTCATTCCAACCTCCCTGCATCGCGTCACGAACCGAAGCGCGGATCGCTCTTCGCTGTCGCCTCAGCACGGCTCGTGCCGAAGCGGTGCCAGGGCGCCGGCCGGCGTAAGGTCGTGGGGAATTGCGTGCGTAGCTTGCAATCTCCGTCGGTTCTGCGTGCATCAGACCGCGATGCGAGACGAGACGTTTTCGCCGAGTGTGGCGCTTTGGCCAAAAGCGAGCGTTCGTTTCCACTTCCGGCTGGCGGTGCCGGGTCGAGAGAGCCGACGTCGTATGGACACCAAGGGTGCTCGACTGCTGCCGGCCGGCGCGAGCGCGTGACCGTAGGCAGTCGAGGGCCCGATCGCGAGACACCGCCAGCTACGTGACACCGCCGGGGCCGCGGCTTGCCTGCCGTGTCGCACGGCGTCGGTTTGCCCGCGTGCGCTGGAGCGTGTAGGGACGGCGTCGCGTTCGGAGTCGCCGTGATCTCGACAGAAAAACTCACGCTTTCATTTGGCAGTCGCGTCCTTTTCGAGAACGTCGACATCAAGTTCACGCCGGGCAACTGTTACGGCCTGATCGGCGCCAACGGCGCCGGCAAGTCGACCTTCTTGCGCATCCTATCGGGCGAGCAGGAGGCGTCTTCCGGGCGCGTGGTGATCCCGAAAGGCTTGCGCCTGAACGTGCTGCGCCAGGACCACTTCGCGTACGACGAGACCGAGGCGCTGACGGCCGTCATCATGGGGCACGCGCAGCTCTACCAAGTGATGACCGAGAAAGACGCGCTCTACGCCAAGAGCGACTTCAACGACGAGGACGGCGCGCGCGTGGCCGAGCTCGAGTCGGAATTCGGGGAGCTCGACGGCTGGAACGCCGAGGCCAATGCAGGCAGCTTGCTCAGCGCGCTCGGCATCGACGAGAGCAAGCACCACAAGCTGGTCAAGGAGCTCAACGACAGCGAGAAGGTGCGCGTCCTGCTCGCGCAAGCGCTGTTCGGCGAGCCCGACATCCTGCTGCTCGACGAGCCCACCAACCACTTGGACGTCGACTCCATCTTGTGGCTCGAGGAGTTCTTGCTGAACTTCAAGAACACGGTCGTGGTCGTCTCCCACGATCGTCACTTCCTCGACAAGGTGTGCACGCACATCGCCGATGTCGACTTCCAGAAGGTGACGATGTTCACCGGCAACTACAGCTTCTGGTACGAGACGAGCCAGCTGGCGCTGCGCCAGCGCCAGGAGTCGAATCGCCGCAAAGAAGACAAGATGAAGGAGCTGAAGGCGTTCATCCAGCGCTTCAGCGCCAACGCCTCGAAGTCGAAGCAGGCGACCTCGCGCAAGGCGCTGCTCGACAAGATAAGCCTCGACGACATCAAGCCGTCGTCGCGCAAGTACCCGTACATCGTGTTCGACACGCAGCGCGAGCTCGGCAAAGAGGTGCTGTTCGTCGACGGCATCTCCAAGTCGCTCGACGGCGAGGTGCTGTTCAAGAACCTGCGCTTCTCGCTCGCCAAAGGCGAGAAGGTCGCGCTGACCGGCAGCGACGTGGCGACCTCGATGCTGATCGCCGTGCTCGCGGGCGAGGTGAAGCCTGACGAGGGCGAGCTCAAGTGGGGCCGCAGCGTCAACCTCGGCTATTTCCCCAAAGACAACACCACCTTCTTTCAGACCGACAAGAACCTGATCGAGTGGATGCGTCAGTACAGCGAAAACCAAGAGGAGGGCTTCGTGCGTGGCTTCCTCGGGCGCATGCTGTTCTCCGGCGAAGAGACCAAGAAGAGCGCGAGCGTGCTCTCCGGGGGCGAGAAGGTGCGTTGCATGCTCGCGCGCATGATGCTGCAGGATCCCAACGTGCTGCTCCTCGACGGCCCCACCAATCACCTCGACCTCGAGTCGATCACCGCGCTCAACAACGGCTTGCTCAAGTTCAGCGGCAGCATGGTCGTCAGCTCGCACGACGTGCAGTTCGTCGACTCCCTGGTCACGCGCGTGATCGAGCTCGCCGGCGAGAGGTACTACGACCTCAACATGAAGTACGAAGAGTACCTCGCCGACCAAGCGCGCCTTCTGCGAGCCGGCAAGAAGGTCTGAGGTCCCCTGCCGGAAACGGGCTACTTCGCGGGCTTGAGCTCGCGCGGGGAAATGACGTGATCGACCAGACCGTACTCCTTGGCCTGCACCGCGGTGAGATAGCGATCGCGCTCCGTGTCGGCCTTGATCTGATCGACCGTCTGACCCGTGTGCTCCGCCATGATCTCGTTCACGCGCTGGCGCACCTGCAAGATCTCGCGGGCGTGGATCTCGATGTCGCTCTGCTGCCCCTGAAAGCCGCCGAGCGGCTGATGGATCATCACGCGCGCACTCGGCAGAGCGCGCCGCCTGCCGCGCGCACCAGCACAAAGGAGCAGCGCGCCCATGGAAGCGGCCTGTCCGACCACCACCGTCGCCACCGGGCAACGCACGTACTGCATCGTGTCATAGATCGCGAGTCCGGCGGTGATACTGCCACCGGGGCTGTTGATGTACATCGTGATCTCCCGGTCGGGATCGTCGCTCTCGAGAAATAGCAGCTGCGCGGTGATCATGTTGGCAACTGTGTCGTTGACCTCGGTGCCGAGGAACACGATGCGGTCCTTGAGCAGCCGACTGTAAACGTCCCAGGTGCGCTCCCCGCGATGCGTCGTCTCGACCACGACCGGCATCGGTACGTAGCTCGGGGATTCCTCGTTCGACATAGCCTCTCCTAGCGCTTCTAGCGCCCGCCTTCAGGTTGCCTCCGATCGCCTGCGAAAGCCCGTACAAAATTGCCTGATCCGGCTCTGCCCGCGGCCGTACATGGGCTGGACGCGCTCGCGAGGGCGCACTGCATGCTGAAGCGCCTGCCTGCAGCGTGTGCGTCATGCGCTGGATTGCCGGCCGCGCATGGCGTAAAGCGCAGCACCTTTGACGAAGCGGATGTCATGACCGAGCCAGCGAAGCCCAGCCAGAGCACTGCCACCCCGAACCAAGCCCGCCCCGGCCGCAACGAGCCTTGCCACTGCGGCTCGGGCCTCAAGTACAAGAAGTGCTGCGCCAGCAAGGACGACGCGGCCCGTTCCGCCGACCTCGCCGCACAAGCCGCCGCCCGCGCCGCCCGCGCGCAAGCGGAGCGCGAGAAGGCGGAAGCCGAGGGCGAGAGCTCGCCCGACGAAAAGGCGGCCAAGGGCACGTCGCACCGGCATAGCGCCAGCAACGCGCGTCCGCAGCGGCCTAAGCTCCCCACCGCGCACAACAACAACCTGCCCCGCCGCGGCGCGGTCTAGCGCCTCGATTTTGGTACGCTCCCGGACAGTGCGCGCCCCGATTGACTTGGGCGTACGTCGGGTCGCCGAATCGTACGGCCACACATCACGAGGGTTGGATCACGACGCTGCTTGGCCACTGGCCCACGGTGATCTCTTTGAGCTTGTCGCCAGTGCTCGAAGAGAACACCGTGACTCGTCCGGGGCCAGGATTCGAGGGGAGCCTGCCGCTCGTGCCGATCGAGATCAGCGAGTTCGCGTCTGAGTTGAGCGACGCGTGACCGTAATCGGTAACGTAGATCTGTTGACCATCAGGGCTGAAATTCACGCCCGTCGGGCGGCCATCGAACATCAGCGTATGCAGCGTCTTGTTCGTCTTGGTGTCGACGATGACAGCGTTCGCAGTGCCGAAGTTCGTGACGCACAGCAACGAGTTGTCTGGCGTTACGGCGCCAATGATCGGGTCGCTGCCCAAGCCTGCCGAAATGGTCGCAGTCGTTTGCCAACTCATCGTGTCGATCACGCTCACATCGCCGGAGCCCCAGTTCAGCGTGTATGCCTTGGAACCGTCCGGCGTGAGGCTGATCCAGCCGGGGATCACGCCAACTGAAAGCGAAGGGTGCACGATGGACCCAGTCTGTGCATCGATCGCTTCGACCGTCCCGCCCGTGAACGCAACATACAGCGTCGCGCCGTCGGGACTGACGATGACAGACATCGGGAACTGAGACATCGGAAGAGAGCGAACAATCGTGTCAGATTCTGTGCTGATGACATCGATCTTGTTCGACGTGAGCCCGGAGTATACGTACTTCCCATCGGGACTCATCGCGATCACGAACGGCTGGCCGTCTTCTTTGGTCGTATGTACGTCGTGATCTGCGAGCGTGACACCCGAGACGCTGTTGTCAGCCCAATTGGCGGTGTACAGCTTCGAATGATCCGGAGTCTCGAGCAAGATCGCTGGCCCGCGGCCAACCGGGATGTGGTCCACCACGGCATCGCTCGCGCCGTCGATGGCCGTGATCTCACTGTCGGCGTAGAGGGTGACGTAGATCTTCGGTGACGATGCCGGTGGCACGCCCGCGGGTCCAGCCGACGGCTGCGCGCCGCTTACCGTAGCCCCGGCATTCCCACTCGTGTCTGCGGCGGAGCCCGTAGCTGGTACGCCGGCATCATCCGTCGGCTCTGTCGCTGGCGCGCCGCCGTCGGCTGCAGGGTGCGCGGGAGATGCGCCGTCCGCTGCGGGCGCCTCGGCAGATCCACTGCCGGTGGCCGTGTCGGCGCCTGACGTTGCGCGCGTCCCGGCATCCGCAGCTGTTGAGTCTGCGACCATTGTTGCATGCGCATCGCGGTCCGAGGCCATCGGCGCGCTCCCAGCGTCTTCGGTGGTCTGATTCGGAGTCGACTGACCACACGCCCCAAACCAAACCGACAGCAATAGTTCAACGCAGCTGATTCTAGATCTCATCGTGGTCTCCCGCGGCGACCATACGTTCCCGCGGCGATCGTAGAACGTCAAACCGGGAATCCGTGATCGGATACATGCGCGTGCAAGGTGTCTTTGGGCGGTAGAAGTACATTTCGACGCAAAGCGTAACCGTGAATTACATGATCATCCCGGCGCATTGCTGCTCTCCGAGTCTGAGAATCTCGGCGTAATCAAAGCCGTCGCGAATGCGATAGCTAACCGCTTTCGGCGCGCACACGGCCCAGAACGTGGGCGCCGCCGCGCACACGTTGCGCGAGACCGTGCGTTGAGATCGTGGAGACGGACCTCACTCGCCAAACGCGTAATACAGAATGTACGATCCGCCGGCCGCCTCGGTATTGAACCCGTCGTCGCTCGGCGAACAGCGGGTTGCTGCTACGCGCGACGCCGCGTGCCCGCGAGGCGCCAGAGCGTGCGCGCCACCGTGACCGGGTGCGAGAGTGGCGTGAGAACACGCCCGGCGACCGTCTCCGGCTCGTGGAACACGCCCAGTTGTCGCAACACCGTCGCGCGATCGTAGTAGATCCGTTCGCCGGCAAGTTTGCCATCGGCGCCGAAGCTGAAGATGCCGCACAGCGGAAACTCGAGCCGGTAGCCCGTGGGCGGCAAGCCGCGCCAGGTCCCGAGATGCGTGCCCGTGATGACGACCTCGAGTATCACGGCGTCCGCGGTGACGTGGCTCTGCCGTATGGCGATGTGAAGATCCGGCGCGGCGCCGAGCATGGACTGGTAGTACGCGCGCACGGCGTCGCGGCCCACGTGCCGTTCGCGCCAGGGCTTGTCGTCGTACCGCGCATCGGCCCCGAAAGTGCCCATGATGCCATCGAGGTCGTGCGCATTTTCGAGGTGCACGTGCTCTTCGACAATCTTGAGGCGATCCATTCGTTTTGCATGACATCGCCGTTGCATCCAGTCGAGCCGATCCAAACCGACACAGTCCGGCGGCCACGCGCGGCGTTTCCTACGGTCCTTCTTCTTCCACGTCGCACGAGAGCGCGTGGGCAGAGCGCGCAAATCTTAGCGTGCGCTGTCGAACTGACCGCGTAGCGGGAGCCGGGGTTTATCGGCCCAAGCTGGGCGCGCGCGCCTCGGCGGCCCACGGCAGAATCAAGCCGGTGGTAATCCCGCTGGCCGATTGCTCACGACCCAGCGTGCCCAGATCGGGTGAGGCCCGGTGATCGACCCGGTCTTGAGCTTGGTGGAATTTCCGTTGTTGCCGTCTTCCGGAATGATCACCAACGCGGGATTCGTGCTCGGCACGAACGCATAGTCTCTAAGCGTGTTCTTTCCGCTACGAGGCAGACCGACGATCCTGAAGAGCTGAAGCGCGCGCGCATCTTTGGACGTCTGTTTGGACTTGGCGACGATGCTGTCGCCCTGCAAGGTCGCGTATCGCTTGAGTTCCGGATTGTAGATGCTGAACAGGTTGTCGCTCCGTTGCCCGGTGGCCGTTTCCTGCTCGGCCTGGATCTTCCAAACCACCTGAGGCGCGTTCGGCCGTGACCAGAGCTGCATCGGCTGCCCTTCACGCTCCCCGTCGTCCTCGATCTCCCAGCAGGCTTCTCCACCGCGGCGAGGGAAGAGGCTGCCCAAGTTGTTCAGTACGCCGTCGAATCTGAGGCTCTCCTGGAGCTCTGCGTGCGTGAGACACGCGCCGACGATGCGTTGTGCATGGCTCGGGTCTCGCGGGTGCTCGATAAAGCCGGAGTTGATCTTGCGTTTGAACTCCTCGTCGCTCAGCTCGCGTAGGGTTAGGCTGCTGCCCGTAATCTGGAAGGTCTTGTTGCCTTTGTCTTCCTTGCCCTGCAGTGCGCCCTCGGCGATGAATCTTCTGTTCTGCGCAGCCTGAATGTTGGTCCAGTTCTGCGGCGAAGTGGTGAACTCATGGCTGGCGACGCCGAGAGCGCCCAGGGCCAAGCCGCCTACGCCGGTGACGACCCCTGAACCCATCATTGCTGCAGCGATGATCGGTGTCGCGGCGCCACCCGAGGCAAACGTCAGCACCAAACCGACAACCCCTAGAACGGTGCCACCCACGAACGAAACGATCTCCAAGGCGCTGCTTCTCGCATATTCGCTCTCCGTGCCAAACCAATACCGGGTGTTCAGCGTGAAGACGCCTCCTGGGCCGCCCTCGTGAGAGTAGTACTCTTGCGGTCCAAGCAGGTTGCACCAGCTGTAGTTGAGCCCTGCACTGATACAGCTGTTGATCGGTGCGTTGGTTCCATTGAGAATGGTAATTGTGCCCATCGTTGAATCCCTCTCGCCGCGCCCTTCGAAGCATGCCCACGCGCGCGGAGGATCTCTGGTGCGCCGCAGAGAAATGGTCAAGTGTTGTGGATAAGAAATCTGATTAAGCGGCGACCTTCCCATCCTGAACCTGCTTCGGAAGTCCATGCGAGGCGAGCGCACAGCTCCGGCCAGGAACTAGGTCCGCCACGTTGCCCGCCTGCTCGAAGCGTCCGCCGTTCGCCAGCGGCGCGAGTAGGGTGTACGGTTTGGCTCGCTTTGGCTCGAACAGACGCCTCGTATCGACTCGCCATGATGCCCAGCTGACCGATCACCGTGCGGTTGGCCTGCCATTCGAACTTCCGCTTTCGATCGACCTGCTCCGCCCGCAGCGGCGCCGTGATGGTCGACATCATACTTATGGTTCGTCGAGCGATTGCGTATGGACGAGCGGATAGCGATCGAGTGCCATGGGAGTCCGCGTTATCGTTCCTCGTTGGGGTTCAAAACGACGCGTCCCACCTTGGCGATCTACTTACGTGGCCGCTCTGCGCCGGCAAGCAGACTCATTGCGATCGCCGTGCAGAGTCGTCAACACTTCGACCGGCCGAAGACTTCAACGGTCTGGTCGAGCCTCGCGACTGGCGGAACTGAGGTCGTGTTACTACGCAGTAGGTCGCTTCTGTGGAGGGAACCGCTTCATTCGGCGAGCCTCGATACACCCGTGCAGGAGTGCCGCGCGTCTGCGGCGAACCGTACAAAGCCTGCACCGCAGGGCAGCAGCCGAGCGCAGGGGGCGGTAGCCGCCGGGGCGCTTAGGACGCGCGGCTACGTCGGGCTCGGGGACCGCAAAGGTGATTCTCGGAGGGAAAGAGCGAGAGGCGCCTAAAACGGTCCGGTTCAGCGGCGGGCCGCGCAGCGGACCGTCCGCCGCAACCGGTTGTTAGGCCGCCCTCACTCACGCACATAGCGCAAATGTGTGGCAGTTGGACTATCGAGGATCTTGTCGATTCGAAACTGCGGCACGCCCTCGCGCAGGTTCTCGAACAGACGTCTCCCCCCGCAGAACAGCACGGGTGCCAGGCGATTTCTAGCTCCTCGATGACTCCCATGTTCAAGTCTTGCTGGATCACGTCCGCTCCACCCGCGATGCGAACATCACGACCGCCCGCAGACCCCCGAGCCAACTCAAGGGCACGCTCCGGGCCGTCGTTGATGAAGTAAAACGTCGTCCCATCCGGACGGACCCATGGTTCGCGCTTCTCGTAGGTGTTTTGTCGGGCTCGACGTCAAGGAGATCGTCACGATCGCGATTGCCGAAAGCGACGGTGGCGCTCCCGAGGTGGTCGCTACGGTCTCGAGCGAGACTCAAGCCGTGCTGAAGCAGCTCAGGAGGCAGGGTCTAGTGTCGGGCTGCGCTGCTGCTACGAGGCGGGACCCACAAGGCTCGGTTTGTACCGAGCGCTCACCGCGGCGGGCGTGTGCTGCGTGATCGTAGCGCCTTTGCTGGTACCGCAGAAATCAGGTGATCGGGTGAAGACGGACAGGCGTGATGCCGTGAAGCTCGCGCGCTTTTTGCGTAGTGGTGACCTGACCCCGAACCGCGTTTACGATGAGGCGAGCAAAGCTATGCGCGATCTGGAGCGCGCGCGCGACGATGCAAAGAATGCAGAGCGGGTCGCGCGCCAGCACTTGTTGAAGTTTCTGCTGCGCCATGGGCGCGATACTCGGGTGCGACCACCTGGACGCAGAAACACCTAGAGTGGATTCGGAGCCAGCAGTTCGAGCAGGAAGCTCACAACTGCGTGCTGCCCGAATACGTGCGCGCTGTCGAGGAGGCCGGAGCGCGCGTCGAACGGATGACCAAGGATATCGTGGAGCTCGTCGAAAGCTGGCACCTGAAGCCGCTGGTGACGGCCCTACAAGCGCTGCGCGGCGTGCGGGGAAGCGGCCGCTCGTGGCGCTGATGAAGCAAGCGCGCGCGTTCGGTTTCGGCATGGTCGTGGCCACGCAGACCCCCGTGGACCTCGACTATCGCGCGCTCAGCAATGCTGGGCTTCTGGTGCATCGGCCGGCTGCAAACCGATGCCGACCGGGCACGTGTCGTGGACGGCCTATCCTCCGCGCAGGGCGGGCAGGCGGGCGAATTGGCCGCACTGCTGAAGCAGCTGGCGCCGCGCTGGTTCTTGATGCGCGATGCCCACGCCAAGACAGGCGCCATGCTGCTGCAGCCGCGCTGAGCCATGTCGTTCCTGCGCGGACCTATGACGCGCAACGAGATCCGCCGCGCGCTCGGCCGCGAAGATGCCACGACCGGGGCGCCCGCTCGCACGGGCGGCACCATACCCCACGACAGCATCGCGCCGCCCGAACGGCTCGCGCTCGACCTCTGTGAGCATGGGGATGGTTCCTCGTGTTATGTCGGAACGTATGGATCTACGCGGAGCTTGCACGCAGCGAGCTGCTCCCGACCGCGGATCCCGCGCTGCTCGCGCGCTGCATGATGGAGCCGAGCCAAACCGAAGCGATCGGCGCGCTCTTGGCGGCGCTACGCAAGTCGTAGGGTCGGACCTTTCTTGCCGCTCGCGAAGTCAGAGGCGCGCCTGAGCGCGGTACCTCGGCGCGCGTTCGTCCATGCTAGGGTGCGAGGATGACTGCCGTGCTGAAGCTGCGATTTAGCTTCCAGGATTACCTCCAAGTCGACGAGGCGAGCGAGGCGCGTCACGAGTACGTCGACGGGCTCATCCTCGGGATGGCAGGAGGCACGCCCGAGCACGCGCGGCTGGCGGCGGCTGTCGTGACGTCGTTAGGGCGGCAGCTCGAGGGCAAGCGCTGCGCCGTATTTAGCGAAGCGTTGCGTGTGCGCGCGACGGCGACAGGCTTTGCCGGATACCCGGATGCGA
>CAZYWR010000816.1:0-3173 GCA_964651185.1 uncultured Polyangiales bacterium | reverse complement strand
CAGCGGACCGACGCGGCGCGCGAGCATCAGCTGTGCGCCGGCGATGGTCGCCACCCCCGCGGAGTCGTACCCGCGGTACTCGAGCCGCCGCAGCCCGCTCATCACGCTGCCCCAGGCCGCTTCCGATCCCACGTAGCCCATGATCCCGCACATCGCGTTCTCCTTCGTGTTGATGACGGCTCAGCCGTAGATGCGCCGCCGGATCTGGCGTGCGCTCAGACGTGGACCGACGAAGCGCAGCGCGGGCAGCTCGCTCGCGATGCGCTCGTAGATCTCGGAATTGGTGGCGCCCTCCGCTTGCAGCGCCGCGTGGCGCGCGAGGATGTAGGCGTCGACGTCGAAGCGCATGCTGTCGAGGACTTCTGCGACCGCACGCGCCGCGCGCTCGGGGCTCAGGCCGAGCAGTGCGCTCAGGCGACGCTCCGCCTCGCTGAGGAGTGGGTTCACGCGCCGCACTCTGCACGACCGCGAGGGCGGCTGTCGAGGCGCCTGCCCGAGTTCGGGCAAGCGCGCAACCTTACGGAGCCTCGAAATCCGCGCGCAGCGCTGTCCGGATGAGTACGCGCAGAAGCTCGCGTCCTGGGGCACGCTGCTCAAGCCTCGGGCGAAGTGAAACGATCGCGGGCTAAGTCCGCAGTAACCTGACGGCGGGAAAGACAGTTCGCAGACGCTCGAGATTAGGTACGTCGCTGGTGTAAACGATATCGCCGCGCGATGCCGCAGAGGCCATGACCACGGCATCCACCAACGTGGCGCCGGGCACCGCTGCGAGCGCCTCGCCGGCGATCTTCGCGAGCGCAGCGCTGAGCGGCTCGACGTCCACGGCTTCGATCATGCGTTCCCGAAGAGCGGTTCGGCCGCGCCACCATTCTCCGATGACAGGGGCCGGAACGGTGATCGGTTGATCTTTGGCGAGCGCGCGCTCCAAAATCTCTCGCATACGTCGGTTGCGCCGTTCGAGCGCGATCAGCACGCCCGTGTCGAAGGTGAGCCCGTTCATGCGCTGCGAGCACGCCGGCGTTCTCCTTGCTCGCTCGGTTGCATGTCCTACCGCGGGCCGAGATTCCTCACGACGCAGACGCGCGCGCCTTGCGCCTGTGCACACGTGTCCTTGGTCCGACGAAGGATGCGAGCCACCTCTCGAGGTGTCTAGGGAGGGCCCATGGGCGTCGAGCTGCGAAGAGGACAACGTGGTCCTCGAATTCCCTTTGTGCGCAGCGAAGATCGCGCGCGACCGCGATGGGGGCGTGCGCCCACAGCGGACCTGCCTGCGCAGCAGCCTCGCCGCGGCGATCCCGCTTGGAGCGCGTCGGGGCCGCGACGACCACTGTCGTCTCTGCAGGCCGGCGAGCTCAGGTCGGCGAAGGGCGGCGAAGACACGAGTCTGCTGCTCGATCTGCAAGTGCCATTCAGGCTCCGAGGGGACACCTTGCTCGTCGAAGCGCAAGCGCTCGACGGCCTTCGGCTCTGGTCTGATCACTTCGGGCGCGTCACCGCTTGTGCGCCGGTCGTTCCTGCGCACATCGCGGAGCTCAACAAGATAAGCTGGCTCGATCCAGGACCGCTCCTGAAGACGCGTGCGATCAGGCTCGAACCGCTGCCTTGGGGCTATCACCCGCGCGACCATTTGCGCGAGCGTAAGCACGTGGCGGCGCGCATGCGCAGCCTCATCCGAGAGCATCGTTATTTGTGCTTCGGCAATTTCGGCGGCTTCGGAGCGTGGAGCAACTTGGCCGCCGCCGAAGCGCGCCGTATGGGCCGGAGCTACGGCTCGTGGTTCGACTGGGTCGTGCACGAGGTGGCCGAGGCCGACGGACAGCTAGGCGCGCGTCGCTCGCGTTCGCTCGCATCTTGGCTCAAAACGCGAGTGGAGAGCGCGATCGCGCGCGTTCACACCCGGCGCGCGATCGAGACATGCGCGCTCGGCCTGTTCCACGGCAAGAGTGTTTACGCGGCCTACGCACCTTACTGTCGTACACCAGCGCTCGTGCACGATATACACGTCAAACGCGAGGACGCGATCGATGATGGAGCGCTGGCCGCGAAGATCGACGCGGCGGGGAGGCGGACGAGCTTGCGCCTCGGCTACGCTGGGCGCGCGCATCCGATGAAAGGACCCTTGGCCTGGGTCGACGTGGCTATCCAACTCTGCCGGGAGCTCGGCCCCGAGCGCGTGCGCGCGACGTGGGTCGGCGATGGCCCGCTCCTCGACGAGATGAAGCACAGGGTCCGTGCCGCGGGGCTCGAAGAGCGCATCACCTTCCCAGGCTTTTTGGCAGACCGGCAGATCTTACTGGACTTCTTGAGCGAGCTCGACGTGTTTCTGTTCTGCCATCTGAAGCCGGAGTCGCCGCGCTGTCTGCTCGAGGCGCTGATCTCAGGCACCCCGCTCGTCGGCTACGCCAGCGAGTACGCGGAAGACGTCGTCGGCGCGCGAGGCGGGGCCCTGTTCGCGCCTTTGCACGACACGACCCAGCTCACGCGCCACCTGGTGCGCCTCGCCGAAGATCGTCAGGCCCTTCAGGACGTGATCCGCGCCGCCGGCAGCAGCCGCGCGCTCTACAACGACGAAGCCGTGTTCGCGCATCGCAGCCGGCTGATCAAGACTCATCTGCCGTAGCGCTCCGTTCAGGCGTCCTTCGGCGCGCGTCAGCAAGCAAGGCATGCGGGGCCCATACGCATCACGTGCTGCAGCGCAAAATGGGCCGGCTACGAAGACGTGATGCAGATCGCTCGCGCACCGTGGCGCCGCTCACCGCTTGAGGGCGCATTTGCGATGCACCTCGCGCAAGCGTTCGGACGGGTTGACCGGGCTATGGCCGACCGAGTCCAATATCAGTCGGGTGCGCTCTCCCGCGAGGTAGGCGAGATCGATGCGCGCTCATGGGAGCATGGATGTCGTCTGCTCGTGGCGCGGTGAGCGCGCGTACTCTTTCTTTTGTCACTCAGCTTCTTTTGGTTACGGTCTGGGCTGGTTGCGGACACGAGGCGTCTGACGCAGACCAGCTCGATGCGTCGATAGGCAGCAGCGCCCAGGCGCTCACGAGCGGCGGCGACGCAGACGGCGATGGAGTCGCCGACGCGAGCGACAACTGCCCGTACTTCGCCAACGCGGACCAGAAGAACACGAACGGCATCGGTCCCGGCGACGCCTGCGAGCTCTCGCTCGTGCT
>CAZYWR010000815.1:0-3257 GCA_964651185.1 uncultured Polyangiales bacterium | reverse complement strand
CGACCGCGGCGAGCTCGACCAGATCGCTCGTGCTCGCGTCCACGTCTGTCATGGCGCCGCTGCCAGCCCGAGCTACTCGAGGATCTCGAGCACCGCCCGGCGCTGATGGCGCGCGCTCGCCGCGGCGAGCAAGGTGCGGATGGCGCGCGCGGTGCGGCCTTCACGGCCGATCACCTTGCCCAGATCGCCTTTGGCGACCGTCAGCTCGACCACGATCGCGTTGTCTCCGTCGAGCGCTTCGACTTCGACCGCATCCGGATCATCGACCAGAGCGCGAGCGATGTACCCGACTAGCTCCTCGATTTGCTCCATGGAATGGCACCTCGACTCGGCCGATCGCGTGCGCGTCGGCCGCAAAACAGGGGACTAGGATGCCAAGCGGCGTACGCGTCAGGCGCTCGGCGCGGCCTTCTTCTTGGCGCGCAGAATGTGGGTGACGCGCTCCGACAGCTGCGCGCCCACGCCCACCCAGTAGTCGAGACGATCCTGACGCAGGAAGGCCTCCTCGTCGGGCTTGTGCGGATCGTAGGTGCCGAGCTGCTCGATGAAGCGGCCGTCCCGGCGACTGGCGTTGTCAGTCGCGACGATGTGGTAAAAGGGGCGCTGCTTGGTGCCGCGGCGGGCCAAACGGACGATAACCATACGTGCTCTCTGCTTTGCTCGCGCGCGCAACCGCGCGCTTGGACCGGATGCGGCGAAAATGGCTGGTGGGCCGCGAGATGAACTCAGCGCCGGGCCGGCTCTGTCGAGCCTGATCGCAGCCCGGACGCAAACGAGGGTCGGGAAGCTAGCCCTCACCGGCAATTTCGTCAAGTGCGGGCGCCGCTGCGGCAGTCGCCGAGCGCGCGCTCCGGCTTGCGCGTGCGCCTCGGACCGAACCATGGTCAGGGCTCGACTGTTTCATCGCGGGCTCCGTTTCCGCGGCGCGCGAAGCCGGGCCAGCGAGGAGCCGCCGAGACGTTGGGACGCTGCTCTGGGACCCGTGACACGCGCATGACTCGAGGTTTTCGCTCGCTACCGGAATCTTCGCCGCCGACGTCAAGCAGCTCGCGGAGTGACAAACGCATGACTCGAGGTTTTCGCTCGCTACCGTGGATCGCCCTTTGTGCCCTCGCGGCCTGCGCGGGTGCGCGTTGCGACTCCACGCGCAACGCGGCCGGCCCGGGATCGCCGGCCCAAGCGCGCGTTCGCAGCGCGCCGCGGCCCGATCTGCGGCTCTTGATCGTCACCGATCCGCGCGGCTATCTCGAGCCGTGCGGGTGCACGGAGCGCCCGCTCGGCGGCGTCGACAAGCTCGCCACGCTCGTGGCAGAGGCGCGGCGCGATGAGGTGCCCACGTTGCTGCTCGCGGCGGGCGATCTCACCGCGGGCAGCGAGCTACGGCCCGAGGATGCGGACGGAGCGCGCACGCAGGAGCTCTGGCGCGCAGAGACCTTCGTCGAGGCCTGGAAGCACATCGGGGTGACCGCAGCGGCGCCCGGCGCGCTCGATCTCGTGCAAAGCTTCCCGCGTCTCAGCGAGCTGACCGGGCGCGGCGGCTTTCCTTGGATCGTCGACAACAGCGCGCAGCAGGCGCGCACGCCTCCGCCGCTCGCGAGCGCGCGCATCGTCGAGGTGCAGGGCCTCAAGATCGGCGTGCTGGGCCTGAGCGCGCCTGACCCGGACCATCCGCCTGCGCCCGAGCTCGGGCTGACCGGCGATCTCGCCCAGACGGCCGCGCGCAAGACCAGCGAGCTCAAGGCGCAAGGCGCCGAGTTCGTGATCGCGCTGGTCAGCGCGGATCGGCGCACGGCGCGCGCGATCGCGAGCCACAGCCCGGATCTGGTGGTGATGGGCGGCCTCGACCTCGAACGCCCGCTGCCGCCCGCAGTGCACGGGCACGCGGTGTTGCTTCACGCCGGCCGCCAAGGCCAACACCTCGTCACGGTCGATCTGGGCTTACGCGCGCGCGGCGCGTGGGAGGACGCGAGCGAGTGGACGCGGCGCGAGGCCCAGAAGGAGCGCACCCGCGAGATCGGCGAGCTGCGTGGACGCATCGCGAGCTGGGAGAAGGACGAAAAGGTCGACCGGAACGACCTCGCCGCGCAGCGCGCGCGTCTGGCGGAGCTCGAGCGCCAGCGCGATCGCGCCGACACGCCGTCGTTCGCGGGCCGTTGGTTTCGCGCCGAGCTGCGCGAGCTCGCGCCAGAAGTGCCGGGCGATCCGCAGATCGCCGCGCAGCTCGACGCCTACGATCAACGCGTGAACGAGCACAATCGCGTGCATCTGGCGGAACGCAGGCCGGCGCCCGTGCGCCCTGGAAGTGCGGCCTATGCGGGCTCGGCCTCGTGCGCCAGCTGCCACGCGGCTGCTTTCGACTGGTGGCGTCAGCACAAGCACGGCAATGCCTACGCGACGCTCGAGGAGGTCCACAAGGAGTACAACCTGAGCTGCGTGGGCTGCCACGTGACCGGCTACAACCAGCCGGGCGGCAGCACCGTAACGCACGTAGAAGGGCTCAAAAACGTGGGCTGCGAGAGCTGTCACGGCCCGGGCAGCCTCCATAACGCGCAACCCGAAGAGCCCGGGCTGGTGGCGCGGGCGGTCCCGGAGCGCGTGTGCGCCGGCTGTCACACTCCCGAGCACAGCGACCACTTCGTGTACGCTTCCTACAAAGCGACGTTGATCGTGCCTGGCCATGGCCTGCCGATCGATCGAAAATAGAGGGCTCATGCGCCGGCTGCCCTTTGCGACTTGTGTGCTGTCGTCGCTCGCGATTCTCTCGGCCGCGTGCTGTGGAGAGAGCCGGCAGCGCTCGATCGCAAGCGCGCCGCCGAGTGCTCCGAGCCAAGCACCCGAGCCGGCTACGCCGCACGGGCGGGTGCTGCGGGGTGAGGCCAGCTACTACGCCGATTTCTTTCAGGGCCGCAAGACGGCGAGCGGCGAGCGCTACGACGGCCGCAAACTGACGGCCGCCAACCGCACGCTCCCGCTCGGCACGCGCGTGCGCATCACGCGCGTCGATACCGGCCGCTCGGTCGTGGTGCGCGTGAACGATCGCGGCCCGTTCGGCAAGCGCCGGCGCATCTTCGACCTCTCCAAAGCCGCCGCGCGCGAGCTCGACATGCTGCACGTGGGGCGCGCCGAGGTGCAAGCAGTCGTGCTCGATTGAACGCGCTCAGGTCACCCGGCGCAGCTCGAGCCAGGCGCCGCGGCGCACGAGCGCGCTCAACGGCTCGAGCATGATGCCCGACGCGTGGCCGAGGACGCGGCCGAGC
>CAZYWR010000814.1:0-1876 GCA_964651185.1 uncultured Polyangiales bacterium | reverse complement strand
GTGATGGAGCTCGTCTCCGGGCGAGACTTCCTCCAGTACGTGCGCGTCGCGAGCGCGGGTTTTGATGAAGCACGCCTGCGCGAAGCGCTGCTCGGCATGGCGCGTGGTCTGGTTGCGCTGCACGGCTACGGCGTGCTGCATCGCGACCTCAAGCCGTCGAACGTGCGCGTCACGCCCGAGGGGCGCGCCGTGCTGCTCGACTTCGGCTTGGTCACGAGCATCGATCCCAACCGTCAGTCGGGGCACAGCCTGACGCTCGGTACGATCGCCTACATGGCGCCGGAGCAGGCCGTGCGGTCGCAGATCGGACCCGCCGTCGACTGGTACGCCTTCGGTGTATGTCTGTTTCAGGCGCTGACTGGACAGCTGCCCTTCCCGGGCGAGCTCCCGTTTCAGATCCTGACCGACAAACAGCAGAGGCCGGCGCCGCGCGCGTCCTCGCTCGTGCGAGGTGTGCCGCCCGATCTGGACGAGCTGTGCGCCGCGCTGCTCGAGACCGCGCCCGAAGCGCGCGCGGGTGCGCGCGAAGTCTTGGAGCTGCTCGACGGAGGCGCGCCGACCGCAGAGGTGCGCTCGAGGATGAGCGCGCACCCCGGCGCTCCGGCGCCGTTCGCCGGCCGCGAGATCGAGCTGCAGCACCTGGAGGTCGCGCTCTCCCGCACGCACGAAGGCGAGCTCTCGCTGGTGCTCATCGAAGGCGAGAGCGGCGTAGGCAAGAGCGAGCTGGTCGCCCACTTCGTGCGCCAGGCGCGCCAGCGCGCGCCGGGGCTCGTGGCGCTCGCCGGTCGTTGCTACGAAAACGAACAGGTCGCCTACAAGGCCTTCGACGGCTGCGTGGACGAGCTGGCGCAGCTCCTACGCGCGCTCGACGATCAGGCGTGCGCGGCGCTCTTGCCGGCGCGCGCGGCCCTGCTCGCGCAGCTCTTTCCCGTGCTGCGCAACGTGGCGCCGATCGCCCGCGCGCGCGCCGCGAATTTGTCTGCAGACCTGACGGCGCGCCGGCTCGAGGCGTTCGCTGCGTTCGCGGAGCTCTTGGCCAAGCTCGCCGAGGACCAGCCGCTGGTGCTCGCGATCGACGATCTGCAGTGGGCCGACACGGAGTCGTTCCGGCTGCTCGAGGCGCTGCTGCAGCAGCCCGAGCCGCCGCCGCTCTTGATCGTCGCGACGCTGCGCCCGCACCAGGAGCTCGAGCCAGACGTGCTGCAGCACCTGGAAGCGCTGCGCCGGCTGAAGCCGTTCGAGGTGATTCGACTCCTCGGGCTGCCGCCCGCGCAGGCGCGGGAGCTCGCTCGCAAGCTCTTGGGCCCGCGCGCGCCGGAGCACTCTCTGCAGGTGATCGCCGAGGAGAGCGGGGGACACCCGCTGTTTCTGCTGGAGCTCGTGCAGTTCACGCTCAGCCACGACTTCGGGGCGCGCAGCCTGACGCTCGAAGCGGCCCTGAGCGCGCGCATCGAGCGGCTCGACGAGGCCGCGCGCCGGCTGCTCGAGCTGGTCGCGCTGGCAGGTCGCCCTTACGGCGTCCACATCTTCGCGCGCGCGCTGGGCGTGGGCAGCGTGGAGGCCGAAGCGCGCACCATCCTGGCGCTCAAGCTGGTGCGCACGCGCCGCGCGCAAGAGCTCGGCTGTTTTCATGATCGCATTCGGCGCGCCGTGGTCGGGATGATCGCGCGCGCGCGCATCGCCGGGCTCCATCGCCAGCTCGCCGCAGCGCTCGCCAGCGATCTCGAGGCGGACGCGAGCGAGCAGGCGCGCCACTGGGATCTCGCCGGCGAGCACGCGCGCGCGAGCGAAGCCTACGAGCGCGCGTCGCGCCAGGCGCTCGAGACGTTGGCATTCGTGCGCGCGGCCGAGCTGTGCAAGCGCGCGCTGGAGCTCA
>CAZYWR010000813.1:0-5464 GCA_964651185.1 uncultured Polyangiales bacterium | reverse complement strand
CCAGCAAGCAATCGGCCACGAATCCGAACGCATCGAGCACAGTGGACTTGCCGGCGCCGTTTGGCCCGATGAGGCAGACCAGTCGCGGCAACGGATCGCCCCGGCCGTACTGAACCTGGCCGATCGCGAAGTCGGCCAATGCACGATAGTTCTTGATGCGAATCCCCAGCAAACGCGCCATGGCTGCGCCCCCCTTCTATCGAAAGGCCCGCCAAGATAGCAGGATCGATCGGTGCCGGAAACTGAGGGGCAGCAGCCTACGCTGGCGTCAGTTCGATCCGTGTCGGAATCGGTTCGAGAGCACAGGCAAACGCGCGCGGGCGGACATCAGCTGCCGGATTCGGTCGACCGGAACCGGAGTCCGGCCCCGGGCTCCGCGATCCCCTCACGTTCTGCAGTAGCTCGCAGCGTTCGCCGTGGCGTACGTGCCGAGGCTGCTGCCGACGTGCGACGATAGCCTCGGTCTCAATAAGGAAGGCGACGCTGCTCCCGAAGCCGGCAAGCTGGACGCAGATCTCATCCTCGGAAGGAGTCGTCCTCGAGCTGCTTGCACCCGTCGAGCAAGTTAGCGCAGGAGCTGCTGCTCATCGAGCGGCTTCCAGGAATCGTGGTTCGCCGCGAGCACGGCATGCACGCACCACGGCAGGCCTAAGCGCCGCAGATCACACTGCGATCAGCGCGGCATCCGGATCGAGCCTCCGTCGATCGTCGGGGTCGCTCGTCACGATCGACCCGCGTAGACGACGAGCACAGATGACGACGTGAGCGTCTACGATATCGCTCGTCTTGCTCGTGGCCAACAGTATGCTTACGGCCGTTGCGTCCAACGCGCTCAGCGCCGCCACACCCGTGTTCGGCTGGCGAATGAGCCGCGACAGCCGCACTTGTGTAGACGGGCGCCGAATGGCATGTGCCAGCGCAGTGGTGGGTACCGTGATGCGCTCACCGAGCGCGGCCGCGCGCGCAAGCAGCACGAGCAAGCGCCTGTCGCCTCGGTCCAGCGCGATCGAGCCTTCCGCGTCGAGCGTCAGCGTGCTCATGCCGCCTTGCGCTTTCGTTTTGGCTTCGGGCGCGCCTGCGTGCGCAGCACTGAGTCAGCCCACGCTCGTTCCTTTTTGGTTAGCGGCCCGCCCGTGTGTTCGCCAAATCGAGCATCTCACGCCAACCTGCGATATCAGCCAACGACACGGCCACAGCATGCTTGACGAAACTCGACACGTTTGCGGCCTTCCCAGTCGCGACCAGCTCACGAATGGCCGCAAGCTGCGCTTCGTCCAGAGTGATTGTGAGCTTTGCCGTCGCCATACCACTCGCCATACCACGATGCGGGCTGCGATAAATCATCGAGTGATCGCGTTGCCTCCGACGCGTCGGCTCGGCTCAGGCTCGTGCTCGGCTCAATGCGATCGTCCGTACACGCGATCCAACGTCGCGCGGGCCTGACACAGCTGTAAGCGCGCGCTGACTTCGCGGAACTGTGCATCGATGAAGGCGAGTTCGGCGTCGGAGAGCTCGAGCATGGAGGCGACGCCCGCCGCGTACTGACCCTGTACCAGGTTGCGACGCTCTTGGGCGGCCTCCACGCGCCGGCGCGCCGCACGCGCGGCGGCCTGGGCCGCGAGGATCTCGCTCTGCGTCCTTTCACCGAGCTGGCGGAGATCCATGGCGACCTGCGCCTTACGCGCTTCGGTCAAGCGCGCCAGCGCCGCCGCTTCGTGGATATCGGCCTTGACAGCCCATGGGTTCATCCCGGTGCCATTGAGAGATGACCCCGGATAGACCAGGGCGATGCTGCCGCCGAAGTTGGTGACCATCGCGTTGGGCGCGGGCCCGATGAAATTGGGACCGAAGCTCAACACCAGACGCGGCAGGTACTGCCCTCGCTGGGCGCGAGACTGCTCGCGGTAGCTCTTGGCCAAGAGCGACAGCGACTCGGTTTCGGGGTGCTGCGCGATCGCGTGCTCGAGATCCTCGGCCGGCGTGACCTGTTCGTCTGCCGGCATCGCGGTCACGAGCTGGTAAGGGTGCCGTTCGCTCTCGCCCATGGCCGCGTAGAGATCGCTCCAGGCAGTGGCGAGCCCCCCCTGCGCCTCTGCCATCGTCAGCTCGGCATTGGCCAGGTCGGACTCGGCAAAAGCGACGTCTGCTCGCGTCTTCAGTCCGCGCTCGAGTAACGTACGCGCCTGATCGAGATGATGCGTTTGCGTGGCGACCGCCTCCTCGGCCACCGTCAACCCGGCCTGGGCGGCGAGCACGGCATAGTAAGCCAGCTTGACGGACAGCGTAGCATCGACCTCGGCTGCGCGAATCGAGAGCTCGCGCGCGTGTACGCCGATCGTGGCCGCGCGGTGGGCGTAGGTCGTCTGCCCCCAATCGAACGCCGTCCACACGACCCCGAAGGAAGCCGTCCAAAAATTGGTAAGACCGTAGCTCTTGGCATTGATCCCGTTCGGATTACGGCGGCACGCGGCGCTGTAACTCGGGTCGCCGTTGGAGTTGAGCGGGGGGATGCACTGGACCGTCACCGCCTGGCCGCCGCTGTCGACGACCGTCGCGACGCCCTGTGGAAAACGTCGCACCAGCGCCCGGGCGTAGGTCGGAGTCGGCGCGAAATTGGCGGTCTGCGGCTCGTACGAGATCCTGGCAGTGATTCCGGGCAGGTATCCGGAACGCGCGCGGAGAGCGACCGCCTGCTGCGCCTCGAGCTCTGCGCGTGCTTGGGCGATCTGAGGGTGGCGCTTGCGCGCGCGCTCCACCGCTTGCTCGAGCGAAAGAGGGCTGGGCGCCTCGGCCCGAACCGTGCTCGTCAGAGGGCGCGTGACCGGAAGAAGCAGCAGCACGCCCCACACGAGACGGCGCCATGGCGCGGACATCTTCACGCGGTCCATCTCACCATTTATCGCGTCGGCCATCCACCGCGACCAAAGACCTTCTCCGCCAGATACAATCGAACACTGAAGGTTTGTATGACCGCATCTGTCGGCATGAGGACGTACCTGTGGTGTCCTCTGCTCCTTCTCGCGTACTTCTCCGGAACAGGCCAGACCGTCCGCGACGCGCGCTCGTCGTTGGGCGAGCACCTCCGTGCGCGCGCGCTCCGCGAGGAATCTCCGAGGCACGACCGCGATGATTGGGATCACGGCGTCAACCTGGCTCTGTCGGTCCGTGCGCGGGTCGAGCTCGTTCGCGGCGGGATGGCGCCCGCCGGCAGCGCGGACGAGAAGGCGCTGATCGATCGCGCCTGGACGGCGGCCCAGCAGGCGCTCGAGTACGAAGCCGCGAGCTTGCGAGCACGCGGCACGAGCGGGCTCGATGCGACTGTGCGCGGCTGGGGCACGCGCAAACCGCTCTCGCTGGGGGGCATATCGGTGCCTCGCGCGATCGACGCCTACTCGACCGGGACGGCGCTCGGAGCGCTCGCCGATCTCGCCTGGCTGCTCGACGAGCGACACGACCGGCGCGGACGCGACCTGACGGCCAAGCTCGAGCCGATCGCTGCCCATTGGCTCGGAGCACGCCGCTTCGCCGCGCCGGGAGGTCCCGCGTTCGACAAGATCGCCCTGCCCCATCCCGAAGTCCGCCAGCACGTCGTGCACAACACCGACGCGCTGTTCGGGCGGGCGCTGCTCTCGCTTTCGCACGCGGCTCGGCTCGAAGGCGACGCCACGCGGGCCGCTCGCTATCGCGAGCTCGCGCGCGCAATCGCGAACCAGATTCGCCAAAACCTGCTCGAGCGCGTCCTCCGGGACGATCGCGTGAGCATAAGCGATTGGACCTACGAGCTGGTCCGGCGAGGCGATGCGTTCCAGCCCCACCGGCCCGAAGACTCGAATCACGCCTCTTATCTGCTCGACTTCTTGGCGGCCGCAGCCACCGATCACTTGGACGGCGACGCGAGCTGGCTGTCGGCGCGGACCATAGCCGACCTCGGCGCGACGCTGTCGCAGGTGATCGTGCGGCGGCGCGACGGCTCCGCGGCGTTCGAGCTATTCGTGAACCCGGCTGAAGTGCGCGACGACGCGCGCGGCAAAAAGCGCGCGGCCGGCTTCGTCTTCGCTGCCGATGAGGCCCACCCCGAGCGCGTCGCGAGCTGGTGGCGGGAGCTCGCGGGCTCGACGCGGACACTCGATCTCGGTCTCTCCATCCGCACCTCGTGGGGATGGACCCGCGCGGTCCGCGACCGCCCCGATCTCCTCAGCCTCATTGGCCAGTCTTTGCTCGCGAGCGACCGACCGGACTTGCCGCTCAATCTCTTCCTCGCGCAGGCCGTCTTCTGGCGGGAATCGGGTGGGCTCGCGCAAGAGCGATAAGCCGCCCGAGCACAGCAGCCGAGGCATACCTACCGTCGCCTACGCACGATTTTTGAGTTCGCTACTTAAGCTTTCTCACTGCGCCGCCGATTCGAGGCAGGAGTGCAAGTCGCTCGTACCGTTCGGCGCTCGATCGCACTGTCTTGGCTCTCGCTCATGCCGCTGGCCTGCGCGCCATCGCCCGAGGCATCGTGCGGCGACGCGCGCCCGGCCGAGCTTCGCCTCCCTCTGGTCACCCTCGACCAGAACCTGCTCGAGGGCGCGCGCAGCTGCCCGCGCGCCTATACCTCAGAGCTCGCGACGCTGACCGGCATGGCCAACAAGCTGGTCGGCGCCCCGGTGGTCTCGGTCGTCCAAAAGACCAAGCTGCCAGCGTCTGGCGATATTCACGATTACTACAGCATCGGTCGCTACTACTGGCCGGATCCTCACTCGCCGGATGGACTGCCCTACATCAACCGAGACGGCGACGTAAACCCAGAGGTCGACTCCAGCGCATACGACAAACACGCGAGCGACGTCTTCTTCGGCAACGTACAGACACTCAGCCTCGCCTATTTTTACACGCGCCAGGAGCGCTACGCTGACGCGGCCATGGCGCAAATCCGGGCCTGGCTCATCGACCCGAACACGCGGATGAATCCCGAGGTGAGTTATGGCTCCGCCATCCCGGGCGAGTCCGATGGTCGATCGTTTGGCATCGTCGAGCTCGTCCGGTTTCATGAGATCCTCGATGCGGCCGCCCTGTTGTCCGATTCATCCGCCCAAACCGAGGCAGATCGGGAGGCGCTGCGCGCGTGGATGGCCTCCTACGGCGACTGGCTCAAGACGAGCGTATTCGGTGCGACGGAACATGCCGCTCAGAACAACCACGGCAGCTGGTACGATGTGCAACGCGTCGCCATCGGCCAGCTCCTCGAGGCGCGCGACGACGTGCTCAGTCAGCTCGAAGCCGTCAAGCAGGCCAGGATCGACGTGCAGATCACGGCGGACGGCGAGCTGCCGCTCGAGGCCGCCCGCGCCGACGGCTGGTACTACAGCTGCTACGGGCTCCTCGCGCTGATCGAGCTGGCGGATGTCGGCGCTCGGCTCGGCGTCGATCTGTGGAACTATGAAAACCCGAGCGGCGCCTCGCTCCGCTCCGTGGTCGATCA
>CAZYWR010000812.1:0-3502 GCA_964651185.1 uncultured Polyangiales bacterium | reverse complement strand
TCGGTCGCCGGCTGGCGCCGCTCTTGCTGATGTGGCTCTGCTCGAGCGCTTGCGGTCCCAACCTCGACACGCTCGAAGGTACGCTCGCCGGTGCCGCAGCGGCCGTCGGTAGTCGGGATCACGACGCGCTGTTTCGCGTGCTCGACGAACGGGCTCGGAGCGCGCTCAACGCGATCTATCGCGCACGCAAGGAGACGGCCGAGGTGATTCGTGCGAGCTATCCGGCCGACGCGCAGAGGGCGGCGCTCACCGAACTGGGAGACGCAATCGAGGCGGAGAGCGGGGCCGATCTGTTTCGCCGCCGCTGCGCCGAGACGTGCATGGGCGCGTTCGCGAACGCGCTCGGTGCGCCGCGCGAGGTGCGCAGCGAGGGGCCGCTGCGCGTGGTGACAACCGTGCGCGGCACGGAGCTCGCGCTCTATCGCGGCGCAGATGGCCGGTATGGCTTGGTGTGGGAGACACCCTCCCTACAACGCGAGCGCATGCGCGCTGCCGCCGAGCTCGACTTGGTGCGCAAGAATGGCGAGCTCTACCGCGAGCGCCGCGCGCTGGAGCAAGCACGCAACTGAATCGTGCCCTCGCGCGCGCTTCACGCTACCGGCCCAGGAAGGGTCGTGGCTAAAATCAAGGAAGGCTGCGATCGATGAGCAATCCAACGATGCTGTCATTCGCCCTCGCCGCGCGCGAGGAGCTCGAGGCATGAAGCGGATCGGCTCGAGCCGCGACGCAGACTTCGATCGAGGGCCGCCGTCGGTGCGCCCCGTGCGCGAGCTGCTCCTCTATGTCGAGGACGACGACAGCAACTGGCAGGTCGCGGAGCTCAGGTTGGCCAGCGCCTACGAGCTTCTGCGTGCGAGCACGTCCGCGGAGGCATGTCGCGTATTGGCCGCGCGCGGCCACGAGCTCTCGGCGATCTTGATGGACATCGAGCTGCGTGGCTCAGAATTGAGCGGCGTGGAGCTGACCAAAGCGATCCGCGGCAAGCGCGTCACGGCCGAGCTACCCGCCTATGCGCGCGAGCTCCCCACGTTGCCGCATACGCCCATCATCTTCGTGACCGCGCATGGCGCCAAGTACTCCGAGGCGCAGCTGCTCTTGGCCGGCGGCGACAAGGTGATCGCGAAGCCGGTCGATTTCGGCGCGCTCAGCCTAGCGCTCACGCAGCTCCACCTGTCGCGCGCGACGCGCCCCAAAAGGCGCTGAGCCCGGCGCATCGCGCAGCGCCGTACACCTCCACTTCGGGCCGTGCCGCGTCGCTACGTTTGGTACGTCTCGAGCACCTGGGCCGCGAGCGCGCGCACCCGCGGTTGGCCGAGGTCTGCCAGCGGGATGAGAGAGGCGCGCCCGAGCGCCGCCAAGGCGACCAAAGCCTCCTCGCGCCGGCCGAGCGCGTCGAGCGCCGCCGCGCGCACCACGCGCGCCTCCAACACGACGCTCTCGTCGATCCCCGGCGCGGTCTCCAGCTCGCCCGCATACGTGAGGGCCGGCTGCACCTCGCCGAGCTCGAGCCCCGCATAGCGCTCGAGCAGCTCGAGACGCTGATCGAGCTCCTGATCGCCGCTGGGCGCGCGCCCCACGAGCGCGCGCAGGGCCCCTTGCGGATCGGATGCCCGCAGGTGCGTCACGGCGCTCGTGTGGCGCACGAGAGCCGCCTCGAGCGACGAAAGCGTCGCCAGCGGCAAGGCGTCCACCACGGCGCTCGCCTCCGGATAACGCCGATCGGCGTCGAGCAGCTCGGCCAAGAGCACCGACAGCCGCGTGTGCTCGCCGCGCGTCCGTTCGCTCACCGGCTCGAGTCGCGCGAGCGCTCGACGCAGCTCCGCGATCGCGCGCGGCCGCTGCGGCGCCTGGAAGAGCGCCGCCTCCCAGCGCGCCTCTCGCCGCAAGCGCGCGCTCCAAGGCCGGCGCCGAAGAGTCAGGGCCCAATAAGCGCCGAATATCGCGAGCGCGATCGATGCCCCCAGCCAACCGTAGCCACGCGCGGCCGACCCACTGATCGCCAAGGACGCGATCAGGGCCACGATCAAGATTCGCGACAGACGCAGCACGAGGGGGCGCATCGCTTGCACTCATAGCAGAAGCGTCCTGCACGCTGGTGCACCGTGACGTAAAGGACGGCACGCCGGAGACCAGATCGCGTCAGCGGGCGGCTCGCCCTGCGCCAGGCGCCCATGGGATAGACTCGCCAGCCAGGAGCGGGAGCGGGTAAGACTCGCGGGAGCGGGAAACCTCGGGTGTCTCCGCCGGCACCGCCGGGGGTTTCCCCTGCCAATGAGGGCTCGCGAATCGAGAACTCTCATTTAGATTTGGAGCGTGCTCAGCACCCTCACTCCCTGGCTGGCCCAGCTGCAGCGCCATTTTCATGGTCATGCATACACGATCGGTCCGCGCTTTTGGTACGGGCGCGGCCTCCCCCCACCGCCCGCGGAGCCCTGGTCCGCGCGCTTTCGCGAGGGCGAGCGCGAGCTCGCGATCACGGGCCTCTCGTCCGAGCGTGACGGGGCCGACACTCTGTTGATCGTGCTGCATGGCTGCGGCGGGGCGCCCACGAGCCATTACGCCGTGCAGGCAGCGCGCTACTTCTACGAGCACGGGGTCAGCGTGCTCCGGCTCGCCTGGCGCGGCGCCGATCTCGGCGGTGAAGACATCTATCACGCGGCGCAAACCGCGGACCTGCACGCCGCCATCGCGCACCCTGGCTTCGCGCGCTACGCGCGCATCTGGTTGCTGGGCTACTCGCTCGGCGGCCACTGCTGCTTGCACGCCGCGCACGAGACGCGCGATCCGCGCGTGAAGGCGATCGCCACCGTCTGCCCCGTGCTGCATCTGCTGCACACCAACGCCGCCATCGACGCGCCGCGCCGGCGCATGTATCGGCACTATGTGCTCGGCGGCCTGATCTCCAACTACGGCGCCTACGCGGCGCGCGGGCGCGCCCCGACGCCGTTCGCGCGCGTGCGGCGCGCCACGACCTTCCGAGCCTACGACGCGCTCACGGTGGTGCCGCGCTACGGCTTCGCTTCCGTCGACGATTACTACACACGCGCGTGCGCCTCACGAGTCGTCGGGCGGATCGAGCGTCCGACCTTGGTCGTGTCGGCGCGTCACGATCCGCTTCTGCCATGGCAGATCGCCGAGGCCGTGCGCCCGAAGTTCTCGCCGGCCGTGTGCTTCCGCTGGGCGGAGCGCGGCGGCCACGCCGGCTTTCCGCGCGACCTCGATCTCGGCGAACAGGCGCCGCTCGGCCTCGAACCACAAGTGCACGCCTGGCTCGAGCGCCACTCCTAGCGCGCGCCTTTCGCCGCGCAGCTCGCCATATCAACGCAGCGCGAGAGCCCTGACGACTCGCTGCGCGCAGCTCGCCATATCAACGCAGCGCGAGAGCCCTGACGACTCGCTGCGCGCAGCTCGCCATATCAACGCAGCGCGAGAGCGCTGACGACCGCGCGCGCAGCTCGCCATGTCAACGCAGCGCGAGAGCGCTGACGACCGCGCGCGCCAC
>CAZYWR010000811.1:0-3276 GCA_964651185.1 uncultured Polyangiales bacterium | reverse complement strand
CGATTTTCTGCCCCGCAAATGTTGAATCATTCTGCCTCCGTGGCGCAAATGCCTAGGCATCTCGTGCACTTGCGGGCTGTGCACTGACTTGCGTGCGCGGCGACGTTGACACATGTTGCGGCTGTCTGCTGCACCATGGAGTCAACTCTCATGACTATCAGTCGTCATGATGCGATCCGCGTCGCCGCCGGCGCAATCGTCGATCCACGAACGGTCATCAGGGTCTACGCGGGGTTCTCGGTGGCGTCGACGTCCCACGAACGCGTGCGTCAAGAAGCTGCTCGGCTCGGCCTACCACCACCTCCTCCTCCGAAAGTTCGCGGCGCGGCCGACCTCACGAAGGATGCATAGATGGGCGCGATCACGATCCAACTCGGGGAGGACGATATCGAGCGCATAGCTCAGCTCGTGGCGAAGAAGTTGGCGTCGGCGCCGCCACTGCCGTCCGTGCTCGGCGTGCCTGAGGCGGCGGCGGCGCTCGGAGTGTCGGAGCGCCATGTCAGGCGGCTCATAAAAATCGGTCGTCTCAAACGCGATAAGCTTGTCGACGCTGGAAGCTCGCGCGTGCGAATCGCGCGGCGCGAGATCGAGCGGCTGCTCGCGGAGGGCAGGACGTGAGCACCTCGAACCGACCGCGCGAGGTTGATATCCGGGCGCGCGAGACACGAGAGAAGCTCGAACTTGCAGCGGCGCGTGGCGATCCGGCGCTCGCGCTCGAGGCCGCGCGCCTGTTCGCAGCGCAGGGCCTGTCGGTTTCGATCGTGGCGGCCGATTGCCCGACGGCACCCCGCGAATCTGATAGTCAGGTGCGCCGTCCCGACGACACTGGAAACGAGGTCAGTGCCGGATTCGGCCGGCCTTTCGCTGCGAAATACGCGGGATTCTGCGTGCTCTGCGCCGAGCCGATCGCGCGCGGCCAGCTGGCGGTTTATCGCGCTGCGGACCGCGCGATCGCGCACACCGCGTGCGCGAGGGGGTTGCGCTGACATGTCCTGTTTCATGCTTTACGACGAATTTGAGGCTCTCTTCGAGAGGCTCGAAGAGCATCCAAAGAGGCATGCCGCCGCGATCGCAGTGTACTGCCTGATCGGACAGAAATGCGTACAGCGCATGACCGACGGCAAGGTCCCCAAGTCAATCATCACTAAGACGCTCGCGGCGTGGCCGCCGGACATGGTGAGCGCCGCGATTGCGGACCTGTATGCGCTCGGTCTGTGGGTCGAAGAGGACGGCCAGCATACGTATCGGGACTGGGATCTGAAACAGTACACGGCCGAACGGGAGATGGCGCGCCGCGAGAAGCACGCGAGGCGCCAGCGCGACTACATTGGACGCAAGAAGGCTCGCGAATCTGGCGAGCTGACGCGTCAGCTGACCGATCATGAGGCGCGTCAGCTGACGGCCCCCACAACCACAACCACAACCACAGAATTAAAACCACAACCAGAAAGAGAAGACAGAGACGTCGACCCGGGCATACAAAAGCCCAAACCCCGGAGTCCTCGCTCGCGCTCGGGTGCGTCCGTGGGTAGCGATCCGGTGTTCGATCATTGGGTCAAGGTCATGGGGAAGAACCCGGCTCAGTGCCAGCTCAACGCGAAGCGCCGAGCGAAACTCAAGGAGCGGCGCCAGGAGGGCTACACCGACGAGCAACTTTGCCGTGCGATCGACGGCTGCAAGCTTTCGTCGTGGCACATGGGCGATAACGACCGCAACCAGCAATACAACGACCTCGCCACGATCCTCTGCGACGGAAGCAAGGTCGAACAGCACATCGAACGACTATCGCAACCAACGCGTCCCCGATCCCTGCGCCCGGGACGGATGGCTCCGTCTCCCGGCACGACTGCCAAGGACTTCGAGAACGAGGAAGACTTTGAAACGCAGATGGCGCGGCTTAAATCTTTGAACGGAGCGAAGGCGTGATGGCGCCCGAATCGCACGACGGCGTCGGGAAGGCCGCGCCCAGTGCCGGAAAGTCCGACCGGCTTGCGCCGCAGCCGCGTCCGCACTCCCCGTGGCTCCGCTCGCAGTCACCGGAGCGCGAGGCCGAGATTCAAGCCGAATGGCGTCGACGTGCCGACGAGCGCGAGGCAGAGCGCTTGGCAAAGTTGGGGGAAGAACGGCGGCAGTTGGAACAGGCGCTCCCTGCACGTTGGCGCGCGGCCGTGCACGCCGCCGCGCCAGTGGTCGGAGCAAGCGAAGTCTTTGGCAAACTCAAGCCAACCGAGGCGCTGCGCTTCGTGACCGCATGGCTGGATAGGGACTGCACACGCGGGCTCTGCTTACGCGGACCCGTTGGGACGGGCAAGACCATGGCCGCGCTCTACGCGGTCAAAGCATGGGTGCGTCCCGAAATTCGCGACAACGAAGGGTGGCTCCAGTTTTCCCATGGTTACGAGGTCTCTTGGTTCCACCCGGATCAGCTTGTGTCTGCTGTGCTGCATAGCTACGACAAGACTTCGCCGAAGTTGCACCGTTACGTGGTGATCGATGATCTCGGCCGCGAGACGAAGAGCGATTTCAGCGAAGCGCTTTGCAGGTTGCTCGACAACACAAGCACTGATGGAAGTCCACACTGCGTGCTCCTGACGAGCAACCTGACCAAGACGCAAATGCGTGAGCGCTACGAGCCGCGCTTGCTTGATCGCCTAGGTCACCATGTGGACGGCGTCGATGTGCGCGGTCCGTCGCTCCGCCGAAGCGGAGGGTTCTGATCGTGCTGCGCGCGTGGGCTGCACGGGGGCGCCGCAGCACTTCGTGAGCTTGCGCGAGCGTTGCAAGAGGCGGCAGCCGATCCAAGACTCCCAATCGCGCCAGAATCTCCAGATACTCCAGAAGAATCGAACAAACCGAACCAATCGGTAAAACTGGTCAAAAGCGGCAAATATGCACCAAAAGGCCGCCCGCGGAGCCGAGGCTAAGCTGGACGCTGCGTCAGGAGTCTGCTGGACTTGCGTGCATGCAGTTGCCCCAGCGATGAGACCACGCGGATTGAAAGAGCGCCGGCCGGGCGAGCGGGTCTGCATTCAGACCTACATGCCGCTCTCGCTGGCGCGCGCACTCAGGACGCGCGCCGCGAGTTCTGGGCAGTCCATGAGTTCGATCGTCGAAGCCGCCGTTCATCGCGAGCTTGAGCAAACGATTTGGCCGGAGGCCGCGCAATGAAGCTGCCAGCCTGGATCCGTCGCCCTGACGCAAGCACCGACGAGCTCGAGCAACAGCTACGCGCCGCCGAAGAAAGCCACCGCGACGCTCTCGGCGCCGTCGCGCGCG
>CAZYWR010000810.1:0-2131 GCA_964651185.1 uncultured Polyangiales bacterium | reverse complement strand
GAGCGTCACGGCTCAGTGCACCATGACGCCGGCCGGCTCGCCCGCCCGCGCTTTGCTGCGCAGCCGCGCACGCTCGATGCCGGCCGCGACGAAGCGCACGAACAAGGGATGCGGCGCGTGCGGCTTCGATTTGAACTCGGGATGGAACTGACAGCCGAGGAAATACGGATGGCCGGGCAGCTCGATGATCTCGACCAGACGGCCGTCCGGTGACAGGCCGGTCAGACCGAGCCCATGGCGCTCGAGCGGCTCGCGGTAGGCGTTGTTGACCTCGAGCCGGTGGCGGTGGCGTTCGCTTATCGCGCTCTCGCCGTAGATGTCGGCGGCCAGCGAGTGCGCCTTGAGCTCACAGGGATAGGCGCCGAGCCGCATCGAACCGCCCTTCTGCTTCACCTTGACCTGATCCGCCATGAGCGCGATCACGAGCTCCTGCCCGTCGGGCCGGAACTCCTCGCTGGTCGCGTTCGCGATCCCGCACACGTGGCGCGCGAATTCGATCACCGCGAGCTGCATCCCCAGACAGATGCCGAAGAAGGGTACGCCGGCCGTGCGCGCGTAGCGGATGGCTTCGATCTTACCTTCGGTGCCGCGGTCGCCGAAGCCGCCCGGCACCAGGATCGCGTCGAACGCGCTCAGCGTCTCCTGCACGTTCTCGGGCGTGATCTCCTCGCTGTCCACATAGTGCAGATCGACGCGCGCGTCGTTGGCGAGCCCGCCGTGGACGAGCGCCTCGTGCAGCGACTTGTACGAGTCGCGCAGGTGCACGTACTTGCCGACCAGCGCGATCGACACGCGCCCCTTGCCGGGCCGCTTCATGCCCTCGGCCACGCGCCGCCACACGCTGAGATCGGGCTGGCGCGACCAGATGTTGAGCGACTCGACGATCACGTTGTCGAGCCCCTCTTCATGCAGCTTGATCGGCAGCTCGTAGATGCATTCGACGTCGACCGCGCTGACCACACACTTGTCGGCGACGTTGGTGAAGTGCGCGATCTTGCGCTTCACGTCTTGCTCGAGCGGGCGATCGACGCGGCAGATCAGGATCTCGGGCTGGATGCCGAGGCCGAGCAGCTCCTTCACCGAGTGCTGGGTAGGCTTGGTCTTGAGCTCGCCGTCCGCGGCGATGAACGGCACCAGCGTGACGTGGATGCTCACCGTGTTCTGCGGCCCCTGCTCGACCTTGAGCTGGCGCACCGCCTCGAGGAACGGCAACGACTCGATATCGCCCACCGTGCCGCCGATCTCGACGATCGCGATGTCGTGCCCCTCGGCGGCGTCGCGCACGCGTGCTTTGATCTCGTCGGTGATGTGCGGGATCACCTGGATGGTCGCGCCGAGGTACTCCCCGCGCCGCTCCTTGCTGATCACGGCATCGTAGATGCGGCCCGACGTGAAGTTGTTGCCACGGCGCATGATGGCCGAGGTGAAGCGCTCGTAGTGGCCGAGATCGAGATCGGCCTCGGCGCCGTCGTCCGTGACGAAGACCTCGCCGTGCTGGAACGGCGACATCGTGCCGGGATCGACGTTGATGTACGGATCGAGCTTGATGTGCGTCACCTTCAAGCCGCGCGCCTCCATGAGCGCGCCGATCGACGCGGCCGCCAGCCCCTTGCCGATCGAGCTGACCACCCCGCCTGTGACAAAGATGTACTTCGTGCGCTTCATGGCCTCGTTCCCTTCCGGACGACGGCCACGCGTCGCTCCTCGCACCTGCGGCGAAAAGCGGACAGAGCGCGCTGCGAGCGCGCGGACTCGCGTTCGAGCCAAAACTCGAAACGAAAGGCACCGCGTGCGGCTCGACTGAAACGCCCGTGCGTAGACGTCTGCACGGGCCCTGACAATCGGAAGGAGAGCGCACTCTGTCAACGAACGTGCGCGCATTGTTTTGCGCGCTTGCGCACGAGAGCGCGCCCGCACGCGTGCGCGGCGCAGGTTCGTGTGTGGCGGACGCGCGGACTGTGCTACGAGCGGCCCTTGCGCATGATCGCGAGCGACATCACTCGCGTTTTGCTCGCGCGCGCGAGCACCGTGTCGCTGGCGCGCGGGAGCACGCGCACGGACGACGTATCGGCGTGCGGGGACGCGCGCATGGGCCATGTCTCGCGCGCGCCGGGCAACGCGCGTGTGGACG
>CAZYWR010000809.1:0-4202 GCA_964651185.1 uncultured Polyangiales bacterium | reverse complement strand
GCGCGCTCGCGTCCCGGCTCGAGGCGCGCGCGTCTTCGCGTTTCGCGCCCACGATCAGCACGGGCCAGCGCCGGAGCTCGGGCGCGAGGTAGGCGAGCAGCTCCCAGGTGCCTGCGTCGGCCCAGTGCAGATCGTCGAAAGCCAACAGCAGCGGCGCTCGCCGCGCGGCTTCTTGCAACAGATGAGCGACAGCATCGTAGTTCCAAAAGCGGTCCGCCGCGGTGAGCCCCGCGCCAGCGTCGGCCGTGTTCGCCGCCAGGCGCGCGATCGACGCGTGGGCGCGCTCGGCCAAGGCCGGCTGCGCGCCGACGAGCGCGCGCAAGATCTGAATCCAAGGCCAGAATACCGGCCCACAGGTCGCCTCCACCGAGCGCCCGCTCCAGACCGCGAAGCCTTCGCCGCTGGCGCGCGCAGCCAGCTCGTCCATGCAGCGCGTCTTGCCGATGCCGGGCGGGCCCACCAAGAAGTAGATGGCGCCTTGTCCGCCTTGGGTCTGTGTCAGCTGCGCGCCGAGGCGCTGCATGATGTGCTCGCGCCCGACGAACGGGCTCGCGCTGCGCTGGACTGGCGCGCGCGGCTCCGGCTCGTGCGGGCGTCCGATCTCGCTCAGCTCGGCCAAAAATCGATAGCCGCGCCCGTGGACGGTCTGAATCGGCCGCTGCTCGCCTTTGCGCTGCCCGAGCAGGCGCCGCGCGTGGCTGATCGTCCAGGGCACCGCGAATTCGTCGACGTACTGTTCGTGCCACAGCGCGTCGAGCAGCTCCTGTTTCGTGACGACGCGCTCGCGGTGCGCGATCAGATAGCAAAGTAAGTCGAAGACCTTGGGCCGTACCGCGAGCTCGCGACCGGCTCGAGAGATCGAGTACGAGGTCGTGTCGACGAGAAAGTCGCCAAACCGATAGCGCACGGGCCGAACCTAACAGATGCGATCGGAGCGTCGAGCGGCGAGCTCGGGCACAGCGCCGCCGGACCTACTTGCGGTCGACCACCGTGTGCTCGGACAGCGTCGTCGGCGGAACGCCCTCCGGATCCGCCCGGACCGCGGGCACGTCGCTCGGCCGCCGCAACGCGTCCGCGACGCCGGCGCGCGCCGCTTCGCTCACGAGCTGATCGCACTGTTGGATCAGGCACGGATTGCGCGTCGTGCGGAAGCTCTCGCTCATCTCGCGCAGGTGGCGCGCGAACGCGCCTGCGTCCTGCGCGATCAGGGCCACGCGCGCGCGGTCGCGGTGCAGCGAGCCCGAGAGCAGCGGGTTGTCGAGCGGACGCACCTCTTCGATCAGCGGTTCGAGCCGGCGCGCCGCGGCGTCCACCTCGCCGAGCCGCGCCTCCGCCAGCGCGAGCTCGGAGAGCAGCCGTTGATGCAGAAAGCGCATGCGTCGATCGTCGTCCCCCAGCTCCCCGAGCGCCTTCAAACAGCGCTCGCGCGCCTCCGCGGGGCGACCGAGCACGTTCAGCGCCTCGGCGTGGTGGGCCGCGTCGGCCGCCCAGGTGACGAGGCGATGAGGGCCCCCTTCGCGCGTGCGCAGCTCGTAGATCGCGAGCGCGCGGTCGGCCCGTCCGCGCAAGAGCTCGAGGTAAGCCTCGGCGAGCTCGCGGTACGGCTCGAGGCCGGGTGCGATCGCGGTCATGCGCCCGAGATCGTCGGCCGCGCGCCGCAGCGCCACGCTGTCGCGCGTCCACTGGTGCGCGAGCGCGAGCCGCACCGTCATCGCGCTCATCGCGGACCACAAGGTCCCGCCCAAGAGCGCGAGCACCTCGGCCTTCGCGCGATGCTGTTCAGCGATGTCCTGTTCGCCGCGGAAGGCGTAGTGACACATGCGCAAGAGCTCCGCGCGCGGACGCGAAAACGCGCGCCCGCTCTGCTCGAGCTCGTCAGCGAGCGCCAGCACCTCGGCGCTGCCGCTGTAGACTTCGGAGATCCCGCGCACGTAGACGGTTCCGAGCAGCATCTGCGCCCGGATCTCCTCCTCGAGGCCGAGGATCTTGCCGGGCCGCGACAGCTTCGCGCGGAGCTCGCGCATGCGCTCCGAAACTGCGGGGTGCGCCGCGCGCATGATGTCCGCGAGGCCCAGGCAAAACTCGCGCACCAAGTTCGGCGCGGTGTTCCGGCCGAGCGCCGCGAAGGGCGCGAGCTGCGCGGCGACGTCGATGGTCTGAGCGGGCTCGTACGCGCTGGTGGTCGCGCCCGCGCCGGCGGAAGCCACGCCGAGCAACGCGCTCAGCACCTGCTGAAACTTGTCCGGCCGCTGGTCGCGCGGCGCGGACAAAAAGCGCAAGTAGCCGTAGAGGAGGCCGAGGAACAGCGCGAGCCTGCCGCCCAAAAAGGGCCGCAGCTTGGCGGCGAAGGCCGTCCCCGAAGCCTCGAGCAGCGCGCGGTAGGTGGGCTGCAGGTAGCGCGCACAGAGCCGCGGGTCGCCATAGAAACCGGCGACGACCAAAGGCACGAGCACGCGCATGCAGGCCAAGTCGGAGCGCCGCTCTGCGCGGTAGACGTGGAGCGCCGCTTCGAACGCGGGGACCGCGCGCGCGAGGCCCTCGGAGCGGTACGCGAGCGCCCCCGCGGTGCCGGCGAGCAGCTGCGCGCCGCGCTCGCGCTCGCCTCCACGAAGCAAATGGAAACCGGCTTTGAGGCGCTGCTCGGTCGGCCCCGGACGGGCGAGCAATGCGCGCGCGAGCGCGAGATGCAGGTCGCGCTCGGCCTCGGGCCCGACCGTGCTCGCGGCGGCGGCGCGCAAGGCCTGGCTGGCGAAGGCGATGCGGCCTTCGTCCTTGCTCACGATCCCGCGCTCGGTGAGCTCCTCGAGCGCGCCCAGCAGCGCTCGCCCCTTCAGCTGAAGCGCCGACGAAAGCACGCCGAGCGGGAGCGCCTCGTCTGCGCAGCTGAGGAGCTGAGCGAGCTTGCGCGCGGGCGCCCGCAGGCCTTGAAAGCGCGCGAGCGGGACGCGCCCGAGCTCCACCGCGCCGAGCTCGGTGCCGGCGTCGTGGGGAAGGCTGAACAGACCGGCTCGATAGCGCACCACGTCGCGCTCGAGCAGCAGCCGCAAGAGTTCCATCGTGCGCTGCGGATTGCCCGCCGCCTGACCGAACAAGAAACGCGCGAGCCGCGTGCAGTTGGGCACGCCGCCGAAGAGCGCGCCCACGAGCTCGCCGACTTGGACTTCGCTGAGCGGCGCGAGCGTCAACTGCCGCGATGCGTCGGCCAGGCGCGCGTAGGCTGGCTCGTCGCGGCTCGACTCGCCCTTCGCGGCGCTGCACACGAGCTGGAGCGCGCGCGCGCTCGCAACGTGCGCGAGCGACACCAGGAGCGCGAGCGACTCGGCGTCGGCGCGCTGCACATCATCGACCAAGAGCACGAGCGGATCGTCTCGGCCCAACTCGAGCGCGCAGCTCTTGAGCGCGGCGAGCAGCTCTGCGTAGCGCTCGGCGGCCTGCATGGGGAGGCGCGCAGGCCGCGCGCGGGCCGGCTTCGACGCCTCCAGCAGGCAGAACTCGCTCACTTCTGGGTGGCGCTCTGCCCAGCTCGCCGCGAGCTCCGGGTGCGCGCGCAGCGCCGACGCGAACAGCACGCGCGCGAGCGACAAGGCGCCCGTCTGCAGCCCGCCCTGCGCGCGCAGCACCGTCGCCCCCGCGAGCAGGGCCGAGAGCGCGAGCTGATCGAGCAGCGCGCTGCGCCCGAGGCCCTGCGTGGCCTCGACCAGGATCGCCTCGCCGCGCCGATCGGCGCAGGCGCGCACCGCGTTCTCGAGCTCGGCCCAGATCGCGTTGCGCCCGACGAGCGGCGGATGGGCCACGTAGCTGTAGGCGACCTCCTGCTCTTCGTCTTCGGCGGGCAGATCGGCGAGCGCGTTGAGCCGATCGATCACGTGCGCGGCGCTCGGCGGGCGCGCCAGCGGATCGCGTTGCAGGAGCGCCAGCACCAGCTCGTCCAGCCCGCGCGGGTGATCCGGCACGTAGGCGGAGGGCGGGATGGGGGGTTGGGCCCAAGCGCCCGCCAGCTCGGCCACGCTGCGCGCCGGCACGGCCAAATGGCCCGTAAACGCCCAGTAAGCGAGGGCGCCGAGTCCGTAGAGATCTACGCGCTGGTCGAGCGCTTGGCGATCGAGGCACTCAGGTGCCATGAACGGCGCCGTGCCGACCAGCTCGCGAGCATGGCCGAAGGGCATCAAGCCGCCGAAATCGAGCAGCTTGGCGCGACCGTC
>CAZYWR010000808.1:0-2474 GCA_964651185.1 uncultured Polyangiales bacterium | reverse complement strand
CGGCGAAGCCATCGACTTGAGCGACATCGCGGCGTTGGTGGGGCAGTCGCTCGAGTCCGGCGCGCGCGAGCGGGTGCGTTGGTTCTGCGAAGAAGACGTGATCGTGTGCGGGGATGGTCCGCTGCTGCGGAGCTTGCTCAGCAACGCCGTCGACAACGCGCTCAAGTTCTCGAGCGGGAAGATCGAAGTGACCATCGTCGGGCGCGGCGCCGAAGCTTGCATCGACGTGATCGATGCTGGGCCGGGCGTGACGCAGGACGAGCGAGCGCGCGTCTTTGCGCCTTTTTACCGCAGCGCCTTGGTGCGCGCGAGCCGTGCGAAGGGGCATGGCCTCGGGCTCGCGCTGATCGCCAGCGTCGCGCGCCGGCACCGCGGCGTCGCGGAGTTCATCGCCCGCTCGAAAGGCGCGCACCTGCGCGTGCGCCTGCCGCGCCGCGTGGTCGAACGTGCTTCGCCTATCCGTGCCTCGTCGCCGCGCTCGGAGGCCGACGGCGCGCATTGGCTCCTGTAACCGATTAAACCGACACGGACAGGTCGCGACGCCCACCGCCCGGCGCGTGACGACTCGGAGCGCTCGCGCGCTCCATGGATGGGTGAACCGGAATGCCCCGTATGTACGCTCTCGAGCGCCGCCGCCGTACGCGCGGCGCGCGCAGGTGGCTCTGTGCCGGCGCGCTGCTCGCATGCTCGCTCATGGGCCGAAGCGCGCGCGCCCAGATCACGCCGCCCGGGCTCGGGAACGCCCAGACCGCCGCGTGGTCTGCCCTCGGCGTAAGGCAGTCGTTGGACGACGTGCGGCGCCGAGAATACCTCGGCTACGTGGGGTTCGGGACCGTCAGCGGTCGTTACGACTACAACCCTTACGCCAATCCCAATATCTTCGTGTTCAACCATGAGTTTTACGATCAGTTCCGGAAGAACTGGCTGTATTCGCTGGGGTTGAGCTACCGGCGACAGAACCTCTACGAGAGCGACGGGGCCGCCTGGGAGGAGAAGCGCTTTCACGAGCTGCGCGTCTACGGGCGCTACTCGCTCGTGCTCGCGAACGAAAGAGTCAAGCTGCTCAACACCTTCAGACCTGAGATCCGCGGCTTCGTTCAGCCAGACTTTGGACGCGCGGATCAGTTCCTGCAATTTCGCTTTCGCTTCAAGACGCAGCTCAGTTGCAAGATCGATCGACGCGGCCTGCATCGGCTCACGGGCGCCTCCGAGGAGCTCGCGGCGATCGGCCGCGTCCGTTCGCGACCGTCGGGGTGGAGCGACTTCACGTACAGGGAGAGCCGCTTCTCGCTGTTCTACTCCTGGAGCCCGCGCTCGGAGGTCGTCATCGACGTGGGATACATGAACAACCTGATCGGCGGCGGCGGGGCTCCTCTCGTCGACGTTCATTACATCGCCCTGGACGTGGTGTGGGTGAACCTGTTTCGCACGTCGAGCGGGTGATCAACGTGGAGGAACCATGAACGAGCGAACACGAAGCTTGTGCGTCCTGCTCTTCGGCCACGTATTCCTTGCTTCCTGCGCGCACGCCGGGATGGGCGAAGGGCGCGTGAGCGAGCCCTTGGATGGGCCTCGTACGAGCGGGGCCGAGGAGGCTCCAGCAAAGTTCACATGGCGAAGCGGACTCGACGCATCGGCCGGCGAGATTCAGTGCACTTTGCCGAACGGGAAGGTCTACGCGGGTAAGTTCGCTCAGATCCGACCGGAGTTCGACGCCTATGAGACCGGGCCTGTCTTCGTAGGCTGGTCGAGCCCCATATGGGCGCGCGATCCCTGGTATGGAGGCCCGCCCGCGATGATCGACGGGGTCCATGTGGGAAAGATCGTCGCGCTGCTGAAGAGTAAGGACGGCGCGAGGATGCGCTGCAGGTTTCTCGTGGTCAAGCCCGACTCCGGGATGACCGGCGGTGTTTCGGGCCAGTGTCTGCTGTCGGATCAGACGTCGATCGACGACGTCGAGCTGCCTGAGAAATCGTCTCGCTAGCCAGGTCGAGCCGAGTGCCATGACTCCTGCGTGCGAGCGGGACCTCGCACGCCATCCGAAGCAAGACGCCGCCCTTCTGCGAGGCGATGCGCGCTCGCAGGTCGCGTGTCAGCGGTCGCCTGCGCCCTTGCCGCGAAAGCGATAGCCGACGCCGCGGATGGTCTCGACGTACGCGCCCGCGTCGCCGAGCTTCTCGCGCAGGCGCTTGACGTGCGTGTCGACCGTGCGCGTGGTGACCTCCGCGTGCACGCCCCACACGTCCTCGAGCAGCTGCGAACGCGTCTGCACCCGGCCGCGCCGGCTCAGGAGCGTGTGCAGCAAGCGGAACTCGAGCGCGGTCAGCGCGACCTCGTCGCCATCGACCCACACCTGGTGCGCCTCCGGATCGACGCGCAGCCGCTCGAAGTTCTGCTCTCCGCTCGGTGGGGCGCTCTTGGTCGCCTTGGCGCGCCGGAGCAGCGCGCGCACGCGCAGCACGAGCTCGCGCACG
>CAZYWR010000807.1:0-1570 GCA_964651185.1 uncultured Polyangiales bacterium | reverse complement strand
GATCGAGTCGAGCAAGCGTAAGAGTTCGCTGACCTGCTCGCCCGTCAGCTTCGCTCCGGGCTCGCGCAACGACGCGAGGGCGCTCTCGAGCGCGTGTGTCTGCTCCGCGATCTCCGGTCGCTTGACCACGCGCGCGGCGCCTTTGAGCGTGTGCGCCAGGCGCAAGAGGCGCGGCAGACCCTCGCCTCCTTCGCCGCTCTCGAGCGCGAGGAGTCCGCGGCCCAGGTCGTCGAGCAGCTCGCGGGCCTCCACGCGAAAGTAGCGATACGGATCGCGCACGGTCACGCGGTCGCCTGCGGCCGGATCATGCGCGTCAGTTCCCGCGACAGATCGGCGAGCTGAGAGGCCGTCTGCAAGGTCTGACCCGAGCTGACCTCCGTCTCCTTACTGGCCTGCGCCACGTTGGCGACTGCCACGTTGACCTGTTCGACGGCGCTCGCTTGTTGCTTCGTGCTGAGCTCGATCTCGCGCGCCGCCTCGGTGGTGGTCCCGACCAGCCCGGCTATCTGCTGGAACGACTTGGCGACCTCTCCGAACTGTTGCGCGCCTGCGTCGACGGCCTTCGACCCGCTTTCGGTGGCCATCACGGTGGTGTTGACGGCGGCGCGGATGTCGTCCACCAGCGCGCGGATCTCCTTGGTCGAACCGCCCACCCGGTCTGCCAACTTCCGGATCTCGTCTGCGACGACGGCGAAGCGCTTGCCCATCTCTCCGGCGCCAGCAGCCTCGATGGTGGCGTTGATGGCCAGGATGTTGGTCTGCTCCGCGAGCTCGTTGATCAGCTCGAGGATCCCGCCTATCTGCTGCGACTTCCGCCCGAGCTCGCGCATGTGTGTGACGATCAGAACGACCAGCCGGCGGAGCGCGAGCACCGAGTCCTGGGTGCGCTGCACCGTCTGATCGCCGCCGCGCGCGGCGCTGGCGGTCTGACCGGCGATGTGCGCGACGTGTTGGGCGGTCTCGGCGATCTGTCGGGAGGTCGTCAGCAGCTCGCTGATGGTCGTCGTGATCTCCGTCATCGCGGTCGCTTGCTGGCGGGAGCCGGTCGCCTGTTGATTGGCAGCGGCCTGGAGCTCCACCGAGGAGCTCTGAACGTGCTGCACGGCGGAGCCGATCTGTCCGCTCAGCGAGCCGGTGATGAGAAAGCCGGCCGCGCCGCTCAACAACAGACACAACACTGTGCCGTAGATGATCGTCGCTTTGGCCGCGCCGGCCGCCGCCTCCACCTCTTCGGCGCGCTGCTTGAGCAGGCCGTGCTCCTCGTCGGCCATCTCGCCGAGCACGTGTCGGAGCTCGTCCATCGCTCTCTTGCCTTCTCCGGCTTGAATGACCTTCTGCGTCGGCTCGAAGCCGGCGTGTGTACGCATGTCGATCGTGCGTTTGAGCTCGGCGAGCTTGACGGCGACGAGCGCCTCGACTTGCGCAATGCGGCGCTGCTGATTGGGGTTGTCGACCGTCAATTCGTGAAGCTCCTGCAGCAGCTTGGCGAGCGCCCCGCCTGCGCCGCTGTAGGGCTCCAGGAAAGCGTCATCTCCGGTGATGATGTAGCCGCGCTGGCCGGTCTCCGCGT
>CAZYWR010000806.1:0-1531 GCA_964651185.1 uncultured Polyangiales bacterium | reverse complement strand
CCCGACGCCGACCATTACGCACAGCCGAGCTTCACGCCCTGGTCCGTACTGATTTCCTCGCCCATCGACGGCAGCGTGGCGGTCGCGCCGACCGATGACGCGAGCGCGCTCGATGTGCAGCGCACGATCGACGGGCGCTACGTGATCGCCGGCAGTCCAGCCCAAGCGCTCTTGAAGCTGGACGAAGCGGGCCAGCTGGTGTGGGCGCGCAGCTACGCGAGCGCCGCCGACGCGGGCGCTCTGTTCGTGCACGCGACCGCCGGCACGCTCGACGCAGATCTGCTCGCGCTCGCGCGCGATCCCGTCACGTCCGAGCTCGCGCTCTTGAAGCTCGATCAAGCTGGCGCGGCCGAAAGCGCGGTCGGCTTTCAGCTGACGCTCGATGGCGCTTGCACGCCCGTGCCCCGCGCCATCGCAGCCGACGGCGCGAGCGGCGTGTGGCTCGCTGGCTCGTGCGTGGAGCGCCAGCGCGCTTGGCTCGTGCACGCGAGCCAGCTCGGCGAGATCGGCCAGCCGATCGTGCTCGAGACCGCCGACAGCGCGGGCATCGCGCTCACGGCGCTGACCGTGAGCGAAGGCGACGCCGTGGTAGCAGGACAAGTGCTCGTGGCGGAGCAAGGCGACCGCATGTTCGTCAGCCGCTTCGCTGCGAGCGGCGAGCAGCGCTATGCGCAGCTTTACGCCGGCTGCGCGGAGTCTGCAGACTTCAGCCCGCGCGCCGCGATCCCGGGCGCCAACGGCGACGTCACGCTGGTGGGGGGCGGCGGCGGTAACCACAATGGCTTCTTGGCGCGGCTGCGGCGAGATGGCAGCGTGGGTTTCGCGGGCTTCCCGGGCCTGAGCTTCGGCGTGGCCGACGTGCTCGCGCTGCACAGCGTGGCCGAGCTGCCGACGACCGGCTACGTCGCGGCGGGATCGACCGTCGAGCTGCTCGGCGACCCACCCACGACGACGCCCGGCATCGCGCTGGTCGGCCTCGACGCGGTCGGCGGCGTGCGCTGGGCGAGCCGCTACACACTGAAAGATCTCGCGGGCAGCCCCCTCGCCTCGGGCTTCGCGGGCCTCGCGCTCAGCGACGACGGCGGCGCATTCCTCGCGGGCGTCGCCGCCGCCGGCGATGGCGCCGCCGGCCGCGTCTGGGCGCTCAAGCCGTTCGCGAAAGATGGCGCCATCTCCCTGACGAGCGCGCGCGCCGAACGCGCCGCGCTCGCTGCCTCCAGCCTGTCATGTTCGATCACCGCAGCCGCGCTCAACCTCCAACTCGCGCACGGAAGCGTGAGCCCCCACAGCTTCGCCCCCATCGCGACGAAGCTCGCGCCCGACAGCGCGCGCCTCGCGCCCTAAGTCGTCGGACTCTCGCTGGCCGAAGAGTCCTCAGCCTGTTCGAGCAGTCCTCGGCGTCTCGGCGACCTGAGCCTGTTCGGCCCGAGGCGGCGAGCGCCCCGCCTTGGGGAACCATCTAGTCACCAAATGGTCACCTGCTTCGCCCGCACGTTCCGTGCATCGTGAGCGGGCGCCCGCAAGCGTCATC
>CAZYWR010000805.1:0-8067 GCA_964651185.1 uncultured Polyangiales bacterium | reverse complement strand
CTTCTGCAAGCTCGCCGTGTGCAGACAGAGCCGGCCCCGCGCGCGCCGCTCGACGCTGGTGCCGAGATCGGCGAGCGCGCGCTGCATCGTCATCACGTCGCGGATCTCGGGCACGTTGTCGAGCGTCACCGGCTCGTCGGTGAGCAGGGTCGCCGCCAGCATCGGGAGCGCTGCGTTCTTGTTGCCTGCGACCGCGATCTCCCCCGAGAGCGCACGTCCGCCTTCGATCACGAATCGATCCACCGCCTACCTCCCCGAGAGCCCGCTCACGCGCTGGAACAGGAACTCGGGCAAGTTTCGCACGGCGAACATGATCGGACGCCAAAAGCTTGGGACGTAAGCCTCAGAAAGGCCCCGATCGAGGGCGCGTACGATCTGGCGCGCGACCTCCGGAGCGCGCGAGAAGAGGAGGTTTTTCTCGTGGGTAGCGGTCATGGGCGTGTCGACCGGGCCGAGCTTGATCGTGTGGACCGAGACCCCCGTGCGGTAGAGCCGGCTGCGTAGCCCCTGGAGATACGTATTGAGCGCGCTCTTGGCCGCGGCGTACGTGTAGTTGCGGGGCCGGCCGCGCTCGGCCGCCACCGAAGACAGGACCGCGAGGCGCCCCTGTCCTTGGCGCTCGAGGCCGTTGGCCAGCGGGATGAGCAGCGCCATCACGCCCACGTAGTTGGTGAGCGCGATCTGCTCGGCGACGGCGACCGTGCGCTCGCTCTCGAGCTGATCGCCGAGCAGGCCATGCGCGACGATCGCGATGTCGATCGTGCCCAGCGCCTCGAAGGCGGCGCCCACGCAGGCCTCGGCTTGCTCCGTTCGGTCGAAATCCTGTGTCGCGCTGCCAGCCAGCGCGGGGGCGAGCTCGCCGGTCAAGCGCGCGAGCTTTTCGGTGCTGCGGCCGACCAAATAGAGGCGCGCACCGCGCGCGGCGTAGCGGCGCGCGAGCGCCGCGGCGATGGCGGAAGTCGCGCCAAAAATGGCGACGTGTTCGGGCATGCGCCCGGTTGTAGCAGCCACGCAAGCCGCGACCTGGCGCTTCTGGCGCAAGAGCGCGCCGCTCCGCCGCGGCGACGCGTCCGAATCGCGCACTCCCACCTAGCTGTGCCGGGAACTCTTCTCTAAAGTGCTGCGACTTGAGGAGCACCCATGACGAGACGGCTTGCGAGAACTTGGTTGAGTGTGCTGACGCTTTGCGGAGCTTGGAGCGCGGCCTGCGGGGACGACAGCAAGAGTCCCCCGAACAACACGGCGATGAATCCGGCCCAGGCTGCCGACGGCGGCAGTGACAGCGGCGCCGTGGTCGTCACGGGGCTAGACGGCGGTGCCGCCGCCGCAGATGCCGGCGCCGGCGCTGCACCGCAGGTGACGGTCGAGAACGGTCAGCTCGAAGGAAAAGTCGAGGACGGAATCAACCAATTTCTTGGCATTCCTTACGCCCAGCCGCCCGTCGGCGCGCTGCGCTGGCTGCGGCCGAAGCCCGCGGCGAACTGGTCGGGCGTGCGCGCCGCCACCGACTTCGGCAAGCGCTGCGCACAAAACGAGTCGCAGGTGCTGATGAACGCCGCCAGCATGGACGAAGACTGTCTGTACTTGAACGTGTGGACCCCGAACCTGAAGCCCAGCACGCCGCTGCCGGTCATGTTCTGGATCCACGGCGGCGGCAATCAGAACGGCTCCGCCAACGAGCCGGTTCCCTACGCCAACAGCGGGCTCTTCTACACCGGCCAGTTCTTCGCCAAAAACCAGGGCGTGATCGTGGTGAGCTTGAACTACCGGCTCGGCGCGTTCGGCTTCTTCAGCCACCCCGCGATCGACGCCGAGCAGGGCGCGCCTTCGGGCAACCAAGGCGTGTGGGATCAGAATCTCGCGCTGCAGTGGGTGCAGAAGAACATCGCGCAGTTCGGCGGCGATCCGAAGAACGTGACCATCTTCGGCGAATCGGCGGGCTCGTTCAACGTGTGCTGGCACGTGGCCTCGCCCAAGAGCACGGGCCTGTTCGCGCGCGCCATCAGCGAGAGCGGCGGCTGCACGACGAAGACGACCACGAAGGCCGAAGCCGACACCACAAACCAAGATCTCGCCTCGCAGCTCGGCTGCAGCGGCGACGGCGCGCTCGCGTGTCTGCGCGGCAAGTCGGTCGCCGACATCCTCAGCCAGTCCGCGATGGGCGTGACCGGCACGATGCTGCGCTTCGGCCCGGTCGTCGACGGCGACATGATGCCGGACCAGCCGCGCGCGCGTTATGACCGCGGCGACGTCGCCAAAGTACCTTACCTGCTCGGCAGCAACACCGACGAGGGCACGCTGTTCACGCAGGGGCAGACCGTCACGGACGAGGCGGGGTTGCGGGCGGCGATCAGCAGCTCGCTGCCCGGCGCGGACGTCGACAAGATCCTCGCCGTGTACCCGCTCAGCAAGTTCGCCGATCAAGACAACCCCGCGCAGGCAGCGCTCGCGCGCATTCTGGGCGACGCACAGCTCGTGTGCTCCACCTGGGACACGGCGAGCCGCATGCAGAAGCTCGGCGTCGACGTCTACATGTACAACTTCGACGTGCCCGTGGTGATCTCGAGCTTGCCCACCCTCAAGCTCGGCGCGACGCACGGCTCGGAGCTCGTATACGTGTTCCAGACCTCGCCCGCGTTCACGCCAGCAGACACCATGCTGAGCAACATCATGCAGACGTACTGGGCGACCTTCGCCAAGACCGGCGATCCCAACGACGGCAAGCAGCTCCAGTGGCCGAAGTTCACGCCCGACGACAGCTCGCGCATCAACTTCGCGCTCATGCCTTCGATCGTGCCCGGCTTCCGCAAGACCGAGTGCATGTTCTGGCAGGCCGGCTACGACCTGCAGTTCAACGCGCCGTAAGCTGTACGCTCAGCTGCGGAACATGCGCTTGGTGCGGTCGCCGAGCGTGCCCGCCTGCGTGTGAATCGCGCGCAGCTGCGCGTCGTTCAGGCCCAGCGCGCGCGCGCTCACAGCGATCTCGCTGACTGCTTCGCGCTGCTCGGCGGGCACGCCGAACAGGAGCGCATCGAAGCTCGAAGTCAGGCTCACGCAGTGCAGGACTTCGGCCTCCTCGCCGAGCGCCTCGAGCTGATGGTGCTCCGCGCAGATCTGCATGAGCGGCGCGGGCAGCGTCCACTTCTCGTAGAATTCGTCGCCCGGATAGGCGTGAAGCCGGTGCAGGATCTCGTCGAGCACCTGCTCGCTGGGGGCTTCCGCCTTGCCGCTCTGCACGAGCGCCTCGAGCGCGCGCAGCGCCACGGCCTTGCCCACATCGTGGAAGAGCCCGCCCAAGAACGCCTGCTCGGAGAGGCGCCGATCGCGCTTGCCCGCCAAGTGCGACGCGGAAAACGCGCTGCTCATGCCGTGCTGAAAGAGCCGCGTCCAGCGCGCGCGCAGCGGACCCCCGGGATCGCGCCGCTCCTGCTCGAACTGCGACGAACACGCGAGCCCGATCGCGACCTGCGCGACCTGCTCGGTGCCCAGGAAGCCGATCGCATCGCGCACCGTCCCGATCTCTTTGCTCGCGCCGAACGCGGCCGAATTGGCGACGCTCAAGAGCTTCGCGCTGATCGCCAGATCCTGCTCGATCAGCCGCGCCAGCTTGATCATGTCGACCTCGGGCTCGCCGGCGATCGCGAGCACGCGCGGCACGAGCGCCGGCATCACCGGCGGATCGACCTTCTTCTTGCACACGTGCTCGACGATCTCCACGACCAAGCTGGAGATCTGCTCTTCTTGCTCGGGCGCCAAGGGCATCTCGAGGGGCAAGTTCTGCTCGAGCTGTGCGAGGAAGGAGTCTGCTGTGCCCCCGTCGGGGCCGCTCGCCGGAGGCCGCGCCGACGGGCGTACGCCCGAGGCCGTGATGGTACGGCCGCGCTCCGGCGCGGCCTTGGCTCGGCCCCACGGCCACAACCAAGAGAACATGAGCCCCTCCCACGGCGCGCCCGAGAAGGGACGCCACCTGATGGATCATACACCGGGTCGCACGTTCTCTTCGATCGCTGCGCATAGCGCGGGGGCGATGCCACGGCTGTTGTAGTCGGCTCGCGCGCCGCGCCCCACAAGCGCCGAGTTAGAAGGCGGGATAATTCGGCGGACTCTCCATGAGCATGGGGTCGTAGTCCACGTAGCCATTCCCTCCGCGACGCTGGGCCGCCCTGCGGCTCTGCCCGCGCGGTACCCCGCTGCGGCGCGCGCCTTGGAGCACGCGCGCCGCGCCGACCAGCGCGGCACTCAGCAGCGCGATCCCGAGCGCGCTCTGGCCCGGCCGCATCATGAGCTCGGTCGAGTAGCTACGGCGCAAGGCGATCCCGCGATACTGTCCGCGTTCGCGGCCGTTGAAGGGACCCGTGCTGTAGAGCGCGCCCGCGCGGCCGTGGCGGGTAGGCCGTTCGGTCTCCTGCGCGCTGAACATGGTGGCCTCGTACAGACGGTCGCTGATGCGCGGCAAAGTGCGCGTGAACCCCACCATCGCCCGGCCGGCCCCCCCTACGATCAGGTCGCGCACCGGCTTCTCCGCGCAGCGCAGGATCGCGCGCGCCACGACCTCGGGCGCGTACGCCGGCGGCGGCGGCTTGGGATTGCCATGGAGATAGTTCTTCGCGTGCTCGAAGAACGGCGTGTCGATCGCCGCAGGCTTGATCAACGTGACCGCGATCGGTGCCTGCTCCTTCTCGAGCTCGAGCCGCAGCGCGCCCGTGTAACCCTTCACCGCGTGCTTCGCCGCGCTGTACGCGGAATGGTAAGGAACGGGGATCTCCGATTCGATGCTCCCTACGTTGATGAGCGCCCCGCCGCGCTCCTTGAGGCGCGGGATCGCCGCCAAGCAGCCGTGCACGACGCCCCAAAAGGTCACGTCGAACACGCGCCGCATGTCCACCAGCGACACCTGCTCGGCCAAGCCGTACACCGAGATGCCGGCGTTGTTGACCCAGGTGTCGATCCGGCCGAAGGTAAGAACCGCGTGCTGCGCCACGCGCAGCGCCGTTTCGGGGTCCGCGATGTCGCCCGCGACGAAGGTCGCCTCGCCACCTTCGTCGCGGATGCGCTGTACCTCCGCGCGCAACGTGTCCTCGTCGCGCGCCGTCATCACCACTTTGGCGCCCGCGCGCGCAGCTCTGCGCGCGGTACACAGCCCGATGCCGCTCGAGGCGCCCGTGATCACGATCACTTGCTCGCCCAGTTTCTTGAGTCGCATGCGTCCGCCTCCTTGTCGCTTCTGAGGAAGGGAAGGAATGAACAAAACGTGCACGACACGTGCCGCGCCGAACGAAGGCGAAACGAAGAAACGAAGTGGAAGGTCGGCGTGAGCCGTGCGGGCGATTTGCCACACTCACACCGCCGCGCGCACGGCTTGGCAGTTTATGGATTCGGGTCCTTGCCCGGTGGATGTCCCGCATCGAGCGGCTGGATGCAGCTCGCCTTCGGACCCCAAGTCGCCCAGCACACTTCCGAATCTTGGCAGCCCTCGTTGGAGAAGACGCGGCACTCGAGGCACACCCAGAGGGTGGCCACGTTGTTGCCGGGACCGAAGATCGGGTACTGACTGCAGTAAGGCTGCGACGGAGGACAGTCCGTGTCGAAGTTGTCCCACGAGCAATAGTGCCAAGCGGCGTTGTCTTGTCCGCTATCACGCGGCCCCGCGTCCGGGATCGGGCTATGCGCATCCGTCGCGCGCATCTCGGAGCCGGCATCTTCCACGCGCGGCGCGTCCGAGGACGCGCGCATCGCGTCGAGCTGCGGCGAGGAGGCCCCATCGATCGCCGTCGTCAGCTCCTCGCCCGCGTCGTCGCGAAAGCGCTCGCCCAGCAAGAGCGTCTCGCCGCCACACCCGCTCGCGCACACGAGCAGCAGCGACGCGAGCGCCCCGCGCCGGATCACCGGCCGTCCTCGTCGCAAGCGCGGCGCACGCGCGCCGCGATCGGCGACGAGCCCGCGCGCTCCAGGAACGCCTCGCGTTCGCGCTTGCCCTCCTCGACGCGTCCAGCGGCGCAGAGCGCGATGACGCGCAGCCCGCGCCGCTCGTCCGAGACGGCGCCGCTCGGATAGACGCGCGCGTGCTCGTCCAACAGCGCGAGCGCGCGCCCGGGCTGCCGGTCGCGCAGGCTGGTCAGGGCGCCGCGAATCAACGCGATCTCGCGGGGAGCGCTGGCGCGCGCAGGCGCTTCGTTGGCGCCCCCCGCCTGCTCGCGCGCGCGCACGTTGTGCGTCTCAAAGCCGAGCCCATGCACCCGCCATCCGCGGCCGGCGTACTGCGCGCCCGAGGACGCGCCATGATCGCTCGCTTTGGGCGCGAGCGCGACCGGCGGGGACGCTTCCGGGGCGGCCGCAGCCGCCGCCGTGGCGACCGCGGGCTCCGACGACGGCGCGGACCCGGACTCCGGCTCGAGGTCGCGCGCGCCGCTGACCTTGCGCGGCGTATCCGAGCGGCGCGCTCGGGTCTTCGCCGCCCGCGCTTCCACCTCGGTAGGCGCCAAGGTCAGCACCGTGCGCGGCGCCGGCTCGCGAGCTCGGCTCGGCTGGGCGTGTTGGGTTGGCTCCGACAGCTGGCCCCAGCCGATCGCGCCACCGAGCGCGATCGCCGCCAGGATCAACTTACCCGTCTTCCAGGTGAAGAGCGCGCTTGCCCCCTGCCCATGCACAGCATCTTGCGTAGCGTGCGACGCGCCCCGCGCAGCCGCAGATTCGCTGCCCCGCAGCGGGATGACCGGCGCCATGCCCAGGCTCGCATGCAAACCCGCAAGCACGCGCTGCCGGTCGCGCTCGGTCGGTCCGTGCGCGCGGCGCACGGACTCGAGCAGTGCAGCAGCCTCGGGCGGCAGCTCGGTCATGGGTTCTCCTCCATCGCCTGGCCCGTGCGCTGCTCGAGGAAGGTGACGAATGCTTTCCGCGCCGAGGCGACCCGGTAGTAGACGGTGTTGATGTTGACGCTCAGCGCCGCGCTGATTTCGGGCGCCGTCAGCTGCTCCAGGTCCGACAGGATGAACGCCACCCGCCGCGACTCGTCGAGCTGATCGAGAAACTGCAGCACCAGATCGCGCGCCTCGTGCGTGATCGCGCTCTCGAGCGGCGAGCGCGAGCTCGCCTGCAGCTCGTCGTGCAGCGGGAGCAGGTTACCTTTTCGGCGCATCCAGCGTCGCTGATCGCTCGCCGTGCGCTGCGCGATCGCGAACAGCCAGGCCCGGATCGAGCTGCCCGGCCGGAACTCGTGCAGGCGCCGGTAGACCACGAGGAATACCTCTTGGGTGGCGTCGTCGAGCGCTGCGTCGCGCACGCCGAGCCGGCGCAACGAGCGCCAGACGAAGTCGACTTGCGTCCGGTAGATCGCGTCGAACTCGGCCTGCGTCGGCGTGCTCGACACCACCGCCATGGCCGGCGGCGTCGAAGCTTTGCTGCGCAACGGGAGCACCACTGCTCCCGAATGGCCAGGCGTGGGCCGGTCCTTGGGTCTCATGGCGCCCCCAACGCTACGCGCAAGCCTAACGACGCGCGCAGACAGATCGCACCCGGCGAGAACAAGGGCTGGTCGGGTTCACCCTCGGTACGGAGCGCAAAGTGTAAGGGGCGTAGCCGTCCGCCCGCGTACAAGCCGAGTTGCACGCCGAAACGCTCGTACGGATCGTACGCGGCGACCGCGCCGACCAGGGCGCTGGCCCACAACCCGCCCGTCGCCTTCGGCGCGACCGAAACATCTCCGCTCTCGCCTCGTCCGCGTAGGTAGCCCATTTCGACCTCCACCGCCGGCCCGAGCGAATAGGGCCCTCGCTCCCATACCAGCGCACCGCCCAGCGCGCCCGCAAACAAATCGACTTGGAAAGCAAATGCGCTGTCCGGATCGCGCGCGCTGCGCGCGGCCAGATAAGAGGCGGCGGCCCAGAGCCACGCGCGCTTCAAATCCCAGAGGACGCCGAGCTTCGGGCCGCCGCTCCAGTCCGGCAGCGTCCTCACGTCCATCACTGCGCTGGCCGTCAGCCACCACGCGGGCCGCGCGCGCGGTAAACCGTTGCGCGCAGGCTCGGGCTTGGCGGGAGCCGACGCTTCGAGCGCCTGCGGCCCCAGCCC
>CAZYWR010000804.1:0-2015 GCA_964651185.1 uncultured Polyangiales bacterium | reverse complement strand
CAAGATGCGGCGAGAGCGAAATGCGAGCTCGGCCATAGAGGCGCTAGATCTTAGGTAGGCCTGAGATCGCACTTATGTCAAGGGCGCGACAGCGCTGCGCCCGGCGCCACGAGTGCGCTCGTCGCGGCTCGGCCGCGCATCATTTGGCGAGCACGCGCGCCAGCTCGAGGAGCTCCGTTTGCAGCGGTTTCGTGCGGCCCGCCACATCTCCGAGAGGCGTGCGCGTGATCTCGCCTCGCTGCAGCCCCACCAGCACACCGAACTCCCCCGCCGCGAGCGCCGCGACCGCTCCCACGCCGAGTCGCGTGGCGAGCAAACGATCAGACGCGCTCGGGGGCGCGCCGCGCACGACGTGCCCGAGGGTGGTCGTGCGCAGCTCAAAGCCCACGAGTGCGCGATCGTGCTCGAAGTAAGCGAGGATGTCCTTGGTGCCGGTCTTGACGCCTTCGGCGATCACCACGATCGCGTGCGTTTTGCCGCGCTCGTACGCGGCGCGCAGGCGCTGCGCGATCTCTTGGGCTGGGACCTCGTTTTCGGGCGTGGAGATGACCTCGGCGCCGCCCGCGACGCCGGCCATGAGCGCGAGGTAGCCGCAGTCGCGACCCATGGTTTCGACCAGGAACGCGCGGTTATGGGACGAGCCGGTCGTACGCAGGTAGTCGATGGCCTCGAGCGTCACGTTGATGGCGGTGTCGCAGCCGATCGTGATCTCGGACCCGAACAGATCGTTGTCGATGGTCGAAGCCACGCCGACCACCGGAAAACCGAGGCCCGCGAGCGCGTGCGCGCCCGTCTGCGAGCCGTTGCCGCCGATCACGACGAGCCCTTCGATGCCGCGCCGCGCGAGGTTGCGCAGCGCCTTGGACCGCCCCGAGTCTTCGCGAAATTCCTTGCAGCGCGCGCTGCCTAGGAAGGTCCCTCCGCGCTGGATGATGCCGCCCACGTCGCGCGCGCGCAGCGGCTCGATGCAGTCATCGACGAGCCCCTGAAAGCCTTGGCGCACTCCGAAGACTTCGATGTTCTGGTCCAGCGCGCTACGGGTGGCCGCGCGAATCGCGGCGTTCATACCCGGGGCATCTCCTCCGCTCGTCAGGATGGCGATCGTCTTCATATGCGGAGGTTAAGACCACCCCCCTGCAGCGTCCATGGCAGGGAGATTTCGTTTCCGCGTCGGCAAGAGGCTGAAATAACTGGGCCGCTAGGTCCACTGCGAGCGCGGTTTGCGACTGGCGTCCCCCCCCGGAGATTCCGTCGACGCGCTCATGAGCAGGGGACCTGCGGCCCTCGACACACAGTGAACGCCAAAATAGAGTCACACGAAAGAGCAAATCTACTTGCGCGCGCGCTTTTTCTGAGACGCACTTCGGTGCCATGACAGGTTCGCTGCTGCACAATCGCGCGTCGGGGCGGGACGCGCTTCAGCCGGCGCATGGCGACGCGGTGGAGGCGCGGCTGCGCCAGCATCGTAAACGACTCGCGCGCTTGATGCGTTCGAGCGCGCTGAGCAGCGGTGAGGTCGCGCTCGCGCTCTCCGAGCTGACTGAGCTCGCGAGCGAACTTTTGGGGGCCGAGCGCGCGAGCGTGTGGCAGCTGAGCCTGGACGGCGCGCAGCTCGACTGTGTGGATGCGTTCACGCACGAGCCGCGCGAGCACACGCGCGGCTTGCGCCTGTACGCGGCGAACTATCCGCGTTTCTTCGCCGAGCTGCAGGACGAGCGCGCGCTCGCGGTCGCCGACGCCGAGAGCGATCTGCGCACGAGCGAGCTGGGGCCGAGCTATCTCGGCCCTTTCGAGGTGCGCGCGCTCTTGGCGGCGCCGGTGTTTCTGCGTGGACGCATGGTGGGCCTGGTGTGCGTCGAGCACCTGCGCGAGCCGCGCAAATGGCAGTTCTGGGAGGAGCTCGTGGCGGGCACCCTGGCCGACTTCGTCGCGCTGGTGTTGACCGCGCGCGAGCAGCTGCGGGTCGAGGGCCAGCTCAAGGAGCTGCGTACGCGCGTCGACGAGATGCTCGAGGC
>CAZYWR010000803.1:0-1978 GCA_964651185.1 uncultured Polyangiales bacterium | reverse complement strand
GATGGCCGTCGCACCGAGGTACACCGCGGAGAGCGCCGGCAGCAGGTAGTAGGCGCCGAGCAGCGGGTTGCCGCCACCCTGGCGCGCCACGAGCAGCACCCCGCCGAGCCCGACGAGCCCGCCTGAGAGCGCGAAGCTCTGCAAGACCTTGCGCTCCAGATCGAGCCCGACCAGCCGCGCGGCGCTCGGGTTCACGCCGATCGCGTGCAGATGACGACCAAAGGGCGTGTGCTCGAGCAAGTACCACACGAACAACGCGACCACAGCGACCAAGTACAAAGGACGCGGCAGACCGAGCCAGACGCCGGAGCCGAAGTTCGTCAGCGTGTCGGGGATGCCGGTCAGGATGCTGAGCCCGCCCGTGTACCACGACAAGAGACCCGCGATGGCGGTCGACACGCCGAGCGTGGTGATCAGCGCGTTCACGCCGAGCTTCGCGATCAGCACGCCATTGAACAGTCCGACCAAGGCGCCCGCGCCGATCCCGATCAGCGCCGCGATCCAGAGTGGCGCGGAATAGTTCGAGAGCGCGGCGGCGGTGGCGATCGAGGCGAGCCCCAGCACCGCGCCGAGCGACATATCGAACTGGCCCGCGACCAGAGGCGGGAGCGCCGCCAAGCTCAGGATCGCCAGCACGGCTTGGCTGCTGGCGATGTTGCGCAGGTTGGGCAGGGTCGGAAACGACTCAGGCAGGAGCCAGCTGAACACCACCACCACGATTGCGAACAGCACGGCCAGCCCGTAGCGCTGAAGCGAGAGACGCATGATCACCTTGAGGGCGCGAAGTGAGAGAGCTCGGTGAGCCTGTGCACGTCGAGCTCCGGCGCGCACAGCTCCGCGACCACTTCGCCTTTGCTCAACACGAGCGCGCGGTCGCACAGCTCGGCGAGCTCGCGGAAATCGGAGCTGACGACCAAGAGCGCAGTGCCCTGGCCGGCCGCCTCGCGCAAGAGCTGGTGGATCTCGCGGCGCGCGTGCACGTCGACGCCCTGCGTGGGCTCGTTCAAGAGAAACACGTTGGGCCGATCGGCGAGCCAGCGCGCGAGCACCACCTTCTGCTGGTTGCCGCCCGAGAGCGTGGCGAGCGGCTGCTCCTCGGAGCTCGCGCGCACGAGAAACTGCCGGATCGCCGCGCGCGCGTCCGTGCGCTCGAGGTCGTGGCGCAGGCGCAGCCCGCGAAAGTAATGAAACACGCGCGCCGCAGACAAGTTGGCCCGCAAGCTCATGCTGGCGAAGCTCGCCTCCTGCGCGCGATCGGCGGGCAAATAGGCCAACCCGCGCACGATCGCTTCGTACGGATCGCGCGGCGCAAACGGCTTGTTCTCGAGCGTGATGTCTCCGCCTGCGCGCTGCTTCGCGCCGAACAGGAGCGCGAGCACGTCCCCGGCGCCTGCGCCCACGATCCCGGCGAGCCCCAAGATCTCGCCGCGCCGGAGCTCGAAGCTGACAGCGCGCGCGGCGCCGCCCGCGAGCTTGGTCACGGACATCACGGGAGCCGCCGGGGGCTTCGGTGCGCGCTCGCCTGCGCCGCCCTCGAGCGCCCGCCCGAGCATCAAGCTGACGATCTGCTTTTCGTCGAGCCCGCGCGTCTCGAGCGTGCCTACGTGCTTGCCGTCGCGCAGCGCGCTCACGCGCTCGCTCAGCGCCAAGATCTCCTCGAGGTGGTGGCTCACGTAGACGATCGTCTGTCCGGCCGCGGCGTACGTGCGCAAGGTCGCCAGCAGGCGCTCCACCTCGGGACCGGGCAGCGCCGCCGTGGGCTCGTCGAGCACGAGCACGCCGCGCGCTTCGCCCTCCTGATCTTGCAGCGCGCGCGCGATCGCGACCAGCGTGCGGTCGGCGGGATCGAGCGCCATCAGCGGCAGCTCGGGGCGCGCGCGGATCTGAAAGCGCTCGATCAGCTGCGCCGCGCGCGCGTGCTGCGCGCGCCAGTCGATGCGGCCTGCGCGCCCGGTCTCGAAGCCGCGCCCGATCGCCA
>CAZYWR010000802.1:0-1536 GCA_964651185.1 uncultured Polyangiales bacterium | reverse complement strand
CGAGACGCTGCGCGCGCTCGCCGACGATGCGGGGGGCCGCAGCATCGCAGTACTCGCCGATATGAAGGAGCTCGGGAGCTTCGCGTTGGCCGAGCATGCGCGCCTCGGCGAGCTGGCCGTACAGCTCGGCATCGACGTGCTGGTGGGCTGCGGGCCGGACATGGCGCACGCCACCAGCGCCGCCGCGCGGCGCTCGGCGGGCCGGCTGGCGCCGCATCCGACCCGGGTCGCGTACGTGATGGCGCCGATCGATGCGGTGGCCATCGTGCACAGCCTGTGTCGCCGAGGCGACGTGGTCCTGGTGAAAGGATCGCGATCGCTGGCGATGGAGCGAGTCGTTCACGCGCTCGCCGACAAGCTCGGAGGGGTGGCGTGATCTATTACCTGCTCTATCCGCTGAGCGAGCATCGGCAGGTCTCGTACCTTAACGTGCTGCGATACGTGCCGTTTCGCGTGCTCGCGGCCACGACCACGGCGATGTTTCTCACCTTCGGGCTCTACCCGTGGTTCATTCGGCGGCTGCAGCGCAAGCAGATCGGCCAAGTCGTCCGCAAGGACGGACCCGAATCGCATTTCTCGAAGGCGGGTACGCCCACCATGGGCGGCGCCCTCATCCTGCTCGCGCTGGTGACCGCGACCGTGCTCTGGGCCGATCCGCTCAACGTGATGGTGTGGCTGGTCACGGTCGTGACCGCGCTCTACGGCGGCGTCGGCTACCTCGACGACGCGCGCAAGATTCAGAAGAAGAACACGGCGGGCCTCTCGGCGCGGCAAAAGCTGCTCCTGCAGTTCGCGGTCGCCTTCGCCGTGTGCGGCTATCTCTGGTACGGCGAGCAAGGCCTTCCCCACGATTGGGTGCACATCCGCGATCGCGTCAACGTCCCGTTCTTGGCCTTCGATCGCTTCCCGATCTCCCTGCCGACTTGGCTCTACGTCGCGCTCGCCGCGATCTGGATCGTCGGCATCTCCAACGCCGTCAATCTCACCGACGGGCTCGACGGTCTGGCGATCGGACCGGTGATGATCAACGCCGGCACCTACGGCATTCTCGCCTACCTCGCGGGCCTGATGGTGTTCGGCAATGATATCGCCGAGTATCTGCACATCCCGTCGGTGCAGAGCGTGGGCGAGCTCGCGATCTACTGCGGTGCGTTGATCGGCGCGGGCGTCGGTTTTCTCTGGTACAACACCTATCCGGCGCAGGTGTTCATGGGCGACGTAGGCTCACTCGCGCTCGGCGGCGGGCTCGGCATGCTCGCCGTGCTCACCAAGAACGAGCTGCTCTCGTTGGCCTTGAGCGGCATCTTCATCTTGGAGGCAGTCAGCGTCATCACGCAGGTCACGTCCTACAAGCTGACGGGCAAACGCATCTTCTTGATGGCGCCGATCCACCACCACTTCGAGAAGAAGGGCTGGCCTGAGCCGCGCATCATCGTCCGCTTCTGGATCATCGCCATCATGCTCGCGATCGCGAGCCTCGCCACGCTGAAGTTGAGGTGAACGTGAAACTCTCGGGCGCACGAGTCACGGTGGTGG
>CAZYWR010000801.1:0-8362 GCA_964651185.1 uncultured Polyangiales bacterium | reverse complement strand
ATGAGCATTCCTCCGAGACAAGAGTCAAACAGCGACCGCAAGATTGCGCCCAATGTAAAGAAATGGGTGGCAGGTGCTGGGACATCGTGCTGGGTGACGCGAGGTACGTCCCCTCGTCAAGGAGCTCGGCGTAGACCTGTCGCGGCGCCTGGTCCTGAAAGCGCTCGGAGTGCAGCACTTCGAGCACCGCCTGCTCCTCGCTCGTCGCGAGCTTGCGCGGGCTCGGAGGACGCCGTCGACGCGGGCCGAACATGGGCGGCGCAAGGTGCCGCCGAGCGGTAGCCCGCGGGATGCCCAGCACCTCGCAGGCCGGCTTGAACGGGATGACGGGATCGCGCGAGCGCAGCAGCTCCATCAGAGCTCCTCGCCGTTGTCGAGACTCGGCAGCGCGACACCGAGAATCTCGTGCGCTTTTCCCGCGAGCTCGATCAACTTGCAGGCCACGAGCAGCTCGTGCTCGAGCTTGGCCTTCTCCCGTTCCAGCTTCTCGAGCTGGCGATCGCGCTCGTCACGCATAGGCTTGCGTCCAGGCGCCTTCGCGACGAGGCCCGCTGCGCCGTGGGCCCGCACCTGCTTGCGCCACTCGGTCAGGTGTGAGCTGTAGATGCCCTCCCTGCGCAGCAGAGCGGCGACCTCGCCCCGGGCCTTGCAATTTTCGGCTTCCTTGAGGATCCGGCGTTTCTCTTCGCTCGAAAAGCGTCGACGCTGGCGACGGTCCCGCTCCGGATCAGCGATGACTTCGGTATTCTGTGCGGTGATCGGTGGCTTCGGCATGAATCGGGGTTCCAGTCTTCGCCCTCGCTACAGACATTGCCAGGTACCCCATGGCTCACCCTTGATTGACACGGAGTGGTTCTTATTCTTCTGGGTTTTTCCACCGGGAATTGGTGGTTCTACCTTTTCCTAGGCTATTTCGGGTGCGGGTGTATCGCCACAGGCCTAATGGGGCGCTTTCCTAAATAGTTTGCGCCCTGGATACGTACTACTAAAGCGAATAGTACGTTCCTGTCGCCGCGGCGGATGCGTGAGATCCTGTTGGAAGGCGCCCCATGGCGCAGGTCTGGATCCTGCGCGCGCACCTCTCACCGATTGAGGCCGTACGCACCGGCAGCGACCGCAGCATCTGCGGTCGCTGCTGCCCACTGCGCAGCTCGCGCGAAGGGCTGCGGGACCGCGCGTGATATGTGCAGGTGCCGCAGCGCGGAGCACGAGTGCCTCGGGCTTCCGCGAGTTCGTGTCGCGTTGCCGGAGGCAGTGCACGTTGCCCGCCGACGCGGCCATGAACGTGCCCGCTCTGCGGCCTGCACTCTTCCCCTCCGATGCGGACCACGATTGGGACGAGCTACGCCGCTTCCGACATTTCTTGAGGCATGCCTATCCCGTGGAGCTCGATCCGGAACATCTCGCGCCCAACGTGCAGCGCCTGCAGCGTGCTGTCGCTGCGACGGAGCCCGCGCTCCGGCGCCATGCTCCAATCGCTTCACGGAGGTCCTGCCGAAAGTCCACGTCCTGGGGCGACCGAGCGAGATCTCGCTTATCGCGTGTGGGGTCGTCTGCTCCGTGTCGGTCGGATCCTGCCAGTCGAGGCTCGTTGCAATTTCTGAGCGTCTTGGTGCGAAAATGAACGCGCACCATGCGACCATCTGCCGCAAACGAAGTTGCGCGAGACCTTCGTCTGCGCCTCCTGCTCGTGCTGTCCGTCCGCTGCCTCGCAGGCTGCATTGACGACCATGTCGGGACGAACGCGCTCGACGCCAGCATGGATGCGGCGATGCGCGACGCCACGATGGACGACGCTGCGATGAAGAGCGACGCTGGGCCGACGAGCGACGCTGCTTCGACGCGCGACGCCGGACCAGGGTGCGGGCTTCGCACGTGCGCTTCGGCGGGAGCCAGCTGCGGACCGATCGGCGACGGCTGCGGCGCGCTGATCGACTGCGGCAGCTGCACAGCCCCGCGGACCTGCGGCGGAGGAGGCGTCCCCAACGTGTGCGGCGGCACGAGTGGATGCGTGCCGCGCACCTGTAGCCAAGTCGGAGCCAACTGCGGGCCCGTCGCGGACGGTTGCGGCGGCCTTCTCAACTGCGGCACCTGCGGCGTCACCGAAGCCTGCGGACTCGGCGGGCCGAGCGTATGCGGGCCGAGCGGTGGCGGAGACAGCGGGGATGGCGGGGTGGCTGTCGGCTGCGTGGCCCAGACCTGCGACAGCGTGGGCGCCAACTGTGGTCCGATCGGGAACGGCTGCGGTGACGTGATCAATTGCGGCGGATGCACGCGCCCGTACATCTGCGGGGGCGGAGGCGTGCCGAGCGTATGTGGCGACCTGAATGAGCCCGAAGGGGGCGTAGCGTGCACGGGGCTGTGCATGCAGCAAGTGGACTGTGTCGGGACCACCACGAGCCTCAGCGGCGTGGTCTATACGCCCAAGGGCGACCTTCCGCTCTACAACGTGAACGTGTTCGTGCCGAACGCAGCGCTCGATCCCATCGCGACGGGTGCGTCCTGCGATCGCTGCGAGACGCCGATCTCGGGCAACCCCCTCGTGCACACGACCACGGACGCGGAGGGGAAGTTCGTCCTCCACGACGTGCCGGCGGGCCACGACATTCCGCTCGTCATCCAGGTTGGGAAGTGGCGCCGACAGGTGACGATCCCGGACGTCACGCCGTGCGCGAATACCAGCGTCCCCGCCGAGCTGACGCGTCTACCTCGCAATCGATCGGAGGGTAATATCCCGAAGATCGCGCTCACGACGGGCGGCGCCGATGCGCTCGAGTGTCTGATCCGAAAGATCGGAATAGACGATGCGGAGATCACGAACCCGGGCGGCGACGGCCGGAGCAATCTCTACGCGGGTGCGGGTAGCGATGCCAACCCGGCGACCACGGCCTATCAGGCGGGGTTCGCCGGGGGCCAAGCCTTTCCAGATGCGACGACGCTCTGGAACAGCGCCGCGACGCTCGCCAGCTACGACGTCGTCCTCCTCTCTTGTGAAGGCATCTCCGAAGCCCAACAGACCAACAAGAGCCCCGCCGCGCTGGCGGCCATGAAGACTTACCTGGACGCCGGCGGACGCGTCTTCGCGTCTCATTGGCACCACTACTGGATCACACACGGGCCGGCGCCGATGCCGTCGGTCGCGACCATCACCGAGCGCGGCAACCCCAGCCCCGATGTCTTCACGGCGACCACGGACATCGGCTTTCCCAAGGGCGCGTCGCTCGCCTCGTGGATGTTCAGCGTCGGTGGGTCGTCGACGTACGGTCAGTTCATCATCAATCAGGCCCGCGACACCATCGACATGGTCCATGACGCAGTCGCCACGCGCTGGGTTTACACGCTTCAGCCCGCTTCGGTGCAGTATCTCTCGTTTAATACGCCGATCGAAGCGCCGGCGGCCCAGCAGTGCGGTCGTATGGTGCTGTCGGATATTCACGTATCCGCCGACGACAGTGGAGGTCCGGCCTATCCGAGCGGCTGCAAGAGCACGACGCTATCGGCGCAAGAGAAAGCGCTCATCTTCATGCTCTTCGATCTTTCGGCGTGCCTCACCGAAGATCGCCCGCCCACTTGCACGCCGCGTACGTGCGCGCAGGCAAACGCCGACTGCGGTCCGGTCGCCGACGGGTGCGGCGGCCTGCTCGATTGCGGCAGCTGCGCTCCCCCGCAAACCTGCGGCGGCGGAGGGACGCCGAGCGTCTGCGGCGGCAGGCTCGGCTGCCAAACCAAGAGCTGCGCCGACCAGAACCTGTCGTGCGGACCCGCGGGAGATGGGTGCGGTGGTCTGCTCGATTGCGGCGGCTGCACCCTCCCGGACACCTGCGGCGGCGGCGGAGTGATCGGTCAATGTGGGGCGCCGCCATGCAATGCGCTCACCTGCCAGGGAGTGGGCGCCGAATGCGGTCTCATCGGCGACGGCTGCGGCGGATCGGTCGACTGCGGCAGCTGCGCATCGCCGCTTGCGTGCGGCGGCAGCGGCGTGCCCAATCACTGCGGCGCGGCGCTGAGATAAAATCGAGCCATGGGGAAGCGCCAGGGTTTCATCCGCTGGCCGGGACAGCTCTTGACGCTCGTCCTGCTCGTGATGATCGGCCATTCGCTGCGCGTGGAGTGGAGCATGCACCCGCGCGGCCCTCGCTTCGCCATCGTCGACCTTACTTGGGTGCCGTTAGGAACCTTCCTCATCTGGCGTTGGGCCTGGATGATGTGCCACTGGACGCGGGCCCTCTTGTACCTGTTACGGCGCTATCCGAGAGCGCGCGCGGAAGCGCAGCGGCTCGCGGCCGAGCGGGGGCACGTCACGGACTTGGCGATCCTCTCCGCCACTTACCGTGAGCGGCCAGACATCACGCGCGCGGTGTTCCGGTCCGTACTGGACGAGATGATGGGCCTCAACGGACTGATGCGGCCACCTACCCTGCTCGTGGGCACCGGTTGCGACGACGATGACGCGACCATCGCGAACGTCTATGAGGAGTGTTGCGGCCCATTGCCTGAATCAAAACGGCCCGTGCTGCGCCTGTTTCGCGCCGCGTCGGGGAAGCGCGGCGCGCTCGCCAGCGGCCTCGAGCAGCTGATCGCGCTCCGCCTGGATCGGGAGGGCGCGTTCGTGCTGATGGACGGCGACACCGAGCTCGAGCCCGGTGCCCTGACGCGAACGCTGCCTGTGCTCCGCGTCGAGCCGGAGGTCGCGGCGCTCACGACCAACGAGCACGTCTCGGTCGTCGGCCCGGGCTGGATGGGCGAATGGCTGCATTACCGCCACGGCCAGCGCCACGTGATGATGAGCTCGCTCTCGCTGTCGCGATCGCTCTTGTGCCTGACCGGGCGCTTCTCAGTCTTTCGTGCGTCGGTGCTCGACGCCGGTCTGGTCAAGGCCGTCCGCGAGGACGCGGTCGAGCATTGGCTCTGGGGCCGCTATCCGCTGCTGTCGGGCGACGACAAGAGCAGCTGGTTTTACCTGCTGAAGCAGGGCCATCGCTTCCTGTACATCCCGGACGCCGCTGTGCTCACGCACGAGCGCATCGCCGGGACGGGCCTGAAGAACCTTTATCACAGCCAGCGCAGGTGGTGCGGCAACATGGTGCGCACCATCGATCGAACGCTCGCCCTCGGTCCGAGGCGCATCGGCTGGTTCACCTGGTGGTCGATCCTCGATCAGCGGCTGTCGATGTGGACGACCCTGATTGGTCCGAGCGTCATGATCTGGATGCTCAGCGCACGACGTACAGACCTGGCCGCCGGCTACTTACTGTGGGTATTCATGACGCGCGGCGTCCGATCGATCCCCTCGCTCCTGCACGGCCGACGGCTGTCCTTGGTGTACGGACCGCTGTCGGCAGTGACCGACTGGATGGCCGCGCTCGTGAAGATCTGGATCACGTTCTTCCCGGTGCGACAGTTCTGGTTCAACCGCGGAGCCCGCGTGCTCGACGCGTCGAAGGGCGACCCGCGGACGCGCGCTCGCACGATCGTCGCCGGGCTCATGCTGGCCGCTACGCTCGCGCTTTACGTGGTCCTGACTGGATGGTTTACCGATCGCATCGAGCTCATGCGCGAGCTGCGCCTGGTTCGCATGGAGTCGAGTCCGCACCTGGTTCTGCTGCAATGGTTGGCGCTCGTCCTGTGCGCTGTCCTGCTGGTCCGCAGGATCGGGAGGGCTTCCCCGTCCGCGCGGAGCGAATCATGAAGCGACTGCGCCCCATTCTGAGTATCGCGCTCGCGCTGGTGGTGTTGGTCGGGATCGCCCACTGGATCCGCTTTCGCGTGACCCACGTGGTCGCGGGCTATGCCTTCGTCAAAGCGGACGTGGTGCGCATCGGCTCGCCCCTCGAGGGCCGGATCGCCGAGGTGCTGGTCCAGGACGGTCAGCGGGTCAAAGCGGGCACGCCGCTCATCCGACTCGACGACCGCCGCGAGCGCGCGGCCGTGGAGGAAGCGCGCGCATTGCTGCTCACCAGCGAGAGCCAGCTGCTCGCCGAGCGCAAGGACATCGTCGTCAGCCGCAAGCGCGTCGCCGTCCTCAGCGAGGTGTTGGCCGCCAATCTGCGCGCGCGGAAGGCTGACCAGCGAGCTTTCCAGGTCCAAGCTGACCACGCCGCCGTGGTCGCCGCGCGCAACGCTGAGCTGAGCCAGCAACAGCTGCTGCCCGCCGTCGAGGCGGAGAACGCGCAGGCGCAGGCGAACATGCTCAAGGAGCAGCAAGCGCGCGCAGCCGGGCTGGAGCAGCATGCCACCGGCGAGCTGCGCAATACCGAAATCGAACGCATGGCGATCACGACGCGCGAAGCCAAGCTGGCCGTGCTCGAGGCGCAGGTCGCCAAGGCCAAGGCGACGCTCGACCTGGCCCAGGCGCGCCTCGACATGACCACCTTACGCGCGCCCAAGGACGGCGAGATTTCTCGCGTGCTGCTCGGCCCCGGCTCGTCGGTGCGCGCCAGCGTGCCCTTACTCGAGTTCTGGATCCTCGACCCCATCTCGATCGAAGCTTGGATCGACGAACGCGACCTCGACCGCATCAAGACCGGCGACATCGCCGACATCTCGGTCGACGCCCTCGCCGACGCGCATCTGAGCGGTCGCATCGAATCGTTTAGCTACGTCACCGATCTCGAGATCAAAGCGCTCGCGAGCACCGTCCCGCTCGCCAACCGCTTGGCCCGAGCCCGCTGGATGCGCGCGCGCATCGCGCTCTTGTCGAGCGATCCGCGCCTATTCCCGGGTCTTACCGCGAACGTCTCCATCGCCCCCGGCCGCGCACAGCCATCGGCCCCGCACGCGGCGCGTTGAGCTGGCGGGATGCGCGCTGCTTACCGCCGTCTTCCAGGATCGGCCCTCTTTCGCAACGGGTGGCGACTCCGCTTGGCATCTGTCGTGAGCACCGGACCCATGCGTTCCGCCCAATCAACCTTGTTGCCTCCGGCATCTCCCACGACCCGTCCGAATAGCTCCCATGTGCCGCAGATCGAGTCAGGTCTGTACGCTCTTGCGCACTTCAAGTTCGCGCGCGGAAATGCACGCTTGAGTCCCGTGAGGTCACCGAGATAGAACGCCTCAGTCTCCTCGACGGCCAATCGAACAATGACCCGGAGCTCGGGTGAGACCGTTCGAGCGGTGTGCTCGATCCGCGTGGTCAGCTCAGCCGTATCGTCGTCGTCGCTGTCCACGAGCACGAGCACTCGGTCCGTTTCGGGGCGGAGGTACTTCGCGAAGCCGCGCAGCTTTGCCGGAAGCTGATCGAGGAGCCCACGACTGCGCGGGTTAGGCGTCGATTGCAGGTCGTTTGGAAGGTTACCCTTGCCCTGGAGAGGATGAATCTTCACTGGGTGCGATTTCAGCAGACGCCGCGCCCAGTGCTGAAGCAAGGCAAACTCGGAAGATCCTTCCACAAGGATGTGAATCGTCATTCGGGCGCCCCGTCGTCGAGGTGATTGCTGTACCAGAGTGCACCTAGCGGGATTCCCTCATCCGTGAGCACTTGAATCGCGGATACGTCCTGGGCCCGTTGGGCAGTCGCGTGCCCCTTTTCGTTCTTGCGCACGAGCCATACCTGATCGGGCGTGAGCGCATCGACGAAATAGGGCGAATGCGTGGTCACCAAGATTTGTGTCGCGGGATGGCCTTGTCCAGCGCGAGCCTTGAACTGGCCGGCCAGCCGTTCGACGAGGCGCACATACAGGCCGTTCTCTGGCTCTTCGATCCCGATGAAGGGACGCGGTTCTGGATCTTCGAGAAGCACCGCATACGCCAGCATCTTGAGGGTGCCGTCCGACATGCTCTGCTGGTAGAAGGGATCAGCGTAGCCTGCTTCATCGAACTGTAGGAGCAGGCGCTTGTCGAGGCTGATGGAAGGTGTGATCTTCTTGAGGCCTGGGATAGCCTTGGCAAGACGCTTTAGGATCGCCTTGAACTCTTTAGGGTACTGTCTCTGGTAGTACTGGAGCACGTTGCCCACGTTTGATCCCGTACGGTCAAGCCAGCGTTGAGCTCCCGCGGCAGGCAAGGTGCGCGCCGCTTCGGGCACGAAGTACGACAGATACCATTGCTCGATATAGCTACGCAGGTTCACGATTCGGGGGTGCTCAGCGAGATTACCGAGGGTCGCGATACCAAGTTTGTCGACTTCCGCCAACGACACCCGGGTAGAGTCCTTGCTCTGCGCCTTGACATCCACCGAATGGCCGGCCCATACCTTGCCCTTTCCTTTCTCCAGTTTCAGAAAGTAGTACGGCTTGCCGCGCGTCTCACCTTCTTGACGTTGCCGCAGGGTCTCTTTCACGACTGCTGGGACGCCATTTACCAGATCGACGTGAAGCTCGTAAACGATGGGGCGCTCAGGATCGTCGTCCTCGAAGAAGATCTC
>CAZYWR010000800.1:0-5631 GCA_964651185.1 uncultured Polyangiales bacterium | reverse complement strand
TTCCACGCGCACCGTCTCGGTCGACCCGCTCGCGCGCGCGCCGCGGCTTGCGGGCGCGGCTCGCTCGGGCGGGCGGGCGCGGCGGTCGAGCTCTTCGCGGGCGAACTGCAGCACGCGCTTGAGCAGACTCTTCGGCTTCATATCCATGCGAGGAGCCTCGGATCACAAACCTGAAGGGCCGCCCGAGCAGCCTCGATGTCGCGCTCAATCTGGGCGCGCAGCGCCGCCAGATCGGGGAACTTGAGCTCGCTGCGCAGGCGCGCGACGAACCCGATACGCAGCTGGCGACCGTAGAGATCCGCATCGAAGTCGAGCAGATGCACCTCCATCGAGCGTCCTCCCTGGACCGTCGGGCGCACGCCTAGGTTGGCGACGCCCTGGTGGCGGGTCGCCGTAAGGCTCGGTTCGCCGTCCAAGACGCGCACGGCCACCGCGTACACGCCGTCTGCTGGCGCGAGCAGGCCCGCGAGCTCGAGGTTGGCGGTCGGCACGCCGATCGTGCGGCCGCGCTGGTCGCCGCGCACCACGCGCCGCGTCAAATCGTGCACGCGCGTGAGCATGCGCGCCGCGCGTTCGACCTCACCCCGCGCGAGCGCGGCGCGGATCTGGCTCGACGACACCAGCTCGCCGTCGAACGACACGGGCGCGACCGTCGAAACGCGCAGGCCGCGCGCGCCGCCGAGCTGCTCGAGGAGCGCCACGTCGCCAGCGCGCCCCGCGCCGAAGCGGAAATCACGCCCGACGACGACCGCGCACGCCCCGAGCTCGCGCACCAAGATCTCGTCCACGAACGCTTCCGGTGAGAGCAGTGAAAAGTCGCGATCGAAGCGCTGCACGACGACTTCGTCAGCGCCGGCCGCACGCAACAGCTCGACGCGCCGGGCCACGTCGGTGAGCAGAGGCGGCGCGCGGTCTGGCGCCACGAAGTGCAGCGGATGGGGGTCGAACGTCAGCGCGATCACACGCAGCGGCACGCGCGCTCCGTCTGGCGCGCGCGCGGAGCCGTTCGCTTCGGCCGCGACGCGCCGCGCGGTCGCAACCAGCGCGCGATGGCCGAGGTGCACGCCGTCGTAATTGCCGGGCGCCACCACCGAAGGCGCGAGCTGGTTGTCTGCGAGCGGCCGCATCGGGTTCACCGCGAAGGTGGGCGATCTCGTCCGGGCGGTCAAACGCGAAGGGGCGGCGACGCGCTCGGATCAGTACGGCTCGGCCTTGTAGCCCTTGAGCGGCGTGATGGGCGCTGCCGGGTCTTTCGCCGGCGCGGCGGGCGCCGGCCGCTCTACGCGCTTCACGGGCGCCACCACGATGGGATCCATGGGCGGCGCGTCGATATCGAGCTTGTCGCCGCGGATCTGGCGCGTGACGGTGAGGTCGCGGAAGCCCTTGCGCTGGAAGCGGAAGGTGACCTCGCGTCCATACGCGGCCTCCTCGCCGGTCCACTCGACCTGCGTGGGCGTGGGCCCGTACTCGCGGTCGCCCACCGCGACCATGGCCCCGGGCGGCGTGGAGCGCAGTGAAACGAGCACGGTGCCCTGGAGCGGCGCAGGTGCCGCGGGCGCACCTGCGTTGGCGACGGGCGGGCTGGGTTCGGGCGCAGCGGGCGCGGGCTTGGGCGCGCTCTGCTCGAGCTGCTTGGCCTTCGCGGTCGCGCTCTGCGCCGGCGAGGACGTGCTCGCGTTCATGAACATGAACCCACCGACCCCGAGGGCCGCCGCGAGCACGCCGATGACGAGCGGCGCGCGCCCCCTCTTCGCCGTCGCCGTCTGCGGCGATCCGCCGGACGGGGTCTGACTGTTGGCCGGCAGGGGTAGCGTTTGGATGGGGCCGAAGCTCGCGCTGTCGAGCGTGGTGATGGACGGCGTGCCACCCGAGAGGAGCTCGCCCCGCACCGTGACTTGCGTCCCCAGCGGGAGCTCCGTGCTGCGGCTGAGATCGGCCAGGTCCGTGCGCAGCTCGCCGCTCAGGGTGTGGGTCATGCCGACGATCTGCTTCAGCGCGGTGAGCACCTCGTCCATGGTGGTGAAGCGCGCCTCGGCGCTCTTGGCCATGCAGCGCCGGACCACGGTCTCGAGGGCGGGCGGCACGCGCGCGCTCGGGTTCATGGCGGTGATCGGCGGCACGTCCTCCTGGATGTGCGCCATCAAAATGTTCACCGAGTTCGGGCGATCGAAGGGCACCTTGCCCGTCAGCATCTCGAACATGATCACGCCGAGCGCGTAGATGTCGACGCGCCCGTCGCAGCGCTCGCCCCGGATCTGCTCGGGCGACATGTACTTCGGCGAGCCCATGAACAGGCCCGTCTGCGTGAGCTCCTCGCCCTTCTCGTCGAGGTTCTTGACCAGGCCGAAGTCGAGCACTTTGACCACGTCGCGCTCGTCGCCGTGGTGCAAGAGGTACACGTTTGCGGGCTTGAGGTCGCGGTGGATCACGCCCAAGTTGTGCGCTTCGCGCAGCGAACGACAGATCTGGCGGGCGATGTGCATCGCGCGCTCGGGGCTGAACGGCGCCTCCTCGCGCAGCGCGCGGTGGAGCGTGCGCCCCTCGAGCAGCTCCATCGCGATGTAATAAATGTCGTCGTCGGTCTTGCCGTAGTCGAAGATGGTGACCGTGTTCGGGTGCGTCAGCTTCGAGGCGATCGACGCTTCCAGGAAGAAGCGCTTGTGGAACTCGGGGTCGTTATCGCCGGTGTAGTTGGGCGTCAAGACTTTCAGCGCCACGAGCCGTCCGAGCGGCTGCTGCTCGGCACGGTAGACCTTACCCATGCCGCCGCGCGCGATGATCCCGATGATGCGATAGCGGTCGTTGATCACGCGGCCGATCAGCGGATCCGGCCCCTGGGTGTGAGCGCGCTGGAGCTGGGCAGGGCTGCGCGATTCTTCCATGAAGGCTTCTACGCTCCTTCGCGGCGGTGCGCGCGAATCGCGCAGCCGCCCAGCACTATTGTCAGACGACTGGATTGGTGGTGTCAAAGCCCGCGTGGCGGATCCCACAGTCCTCGGTCGGCGCGCTTTCCGCACAAAAACGCGGAATCAACGCGCGCTCACGCAGCGCCCCGACAGGGGTGTTGGCAGGCGCAGCGCAGCGTGCGTATCGCGAGGTCGGGCAGTTCCACACCTCGCCGCCTTTCGGTCTTCTCATGCGCCATGCGAGCTGGTAAGAGAGCCCTGCGAGGAAGCCCGCATTCCGGGCGCGTGTTCTTTTGCTCGCGCGCGGAGCCGCGTGCTTCGCCCACTCGGCCCGGGCGGTCGAGCGGTATACTCGGCGAGGCGCGGAACCGTTGCTTCCCGCGGTTGGCTCGTGCATCGTCACGCGGTTCGGAGGGCTACGATGGAGAAGGTCGTGCAGGCGAAGCGAGAAGAAGCGAGCTCGCCTGCGTTCGAGGAGATCCTCAGCAGGCTCAGCACCGTCGTCGAACGCCTCGAGTCTGGAGAGATGCCGCTCGAAGAATCGCTCACCCTGTTCGAAGAGGGCGTGCAGCTGTCGCGCCTCGGCGCCGCGCGGCTCGACGAGGCGGAGCGGCGGGTCGAGCGCCTGCTGCGCGAAGACGGCACGACCGAGCCGCTGGCCGAGTCGCGCGAACTCGAAGCGCGCAACGCGCGCGAGCCCTACAAGGAGCACGAAGTCCCATGACCCAGCTCGTGACCGTGCAGACGGACTTCCGAGATCTCGAACAGATGGCGCAGGGCCTAGCGGGCCGTGTGCATCCTACCCACGTCATCCTGCCTGCGGGCGAGTCGGTCGACGAGGGCGCGTGGGCGCAGTTCGAGATCGCGCTCCACGACGGGAGCGCGGGTTTGGCCGGCCTCGGCCGCTGTGTGACGGTGGTCGACAACGGCGACGAGCGTATGCCGCATCAGCGCTTCGACGTGGTGTTCGATTCACTGCAGTTCGAGGCGCACGAGCAGCGAATCTTCGATCACATCCTGGCGCTGCACGGGGTGGGCGGACGCGAGCTGGAGCAGGTCGACGGGGACGCGGAATCGTTACCGCCCGCGCTCGCAGAGACCACGGGAAGCTACGTGGACGTGAGCACCGATTTCACGAACGCGTCGTCGCTACCGCCTGAGCCGGCCGCGGTCGTGGCGGACGACGGCGAGCAGACGATGGTCGCGAGCGCCGAAGAGCTCGAGGCGGTCACCGCGAATTATCAGAGCTCCCCACCCGACGAAGCAACCGAAGCAGCGCCTCACGTGGCGCCCGCTTACAGCAACGGCGCGTACGGACGCGCGGCTATCGCGCACGCGGTGCAGCCGAGTCCGCATGACGAGGCGTTCGAGGAGCCGGTGAGCGGAGAGCGCATCGCGCCGTCGCGCCCGCTGAACGGCACCACCTTCGCGTATACGAGCGGGATCCCCTTCCCCGCCAAGCCGCCGCGGCCCGAGCTCGAGCCGAGCCTGCGCGTCACGCCTGCGCCACGCCCGGCCCGCGCTACGTCATGATCGACGCCTGCGCGTGCGCTTCGAGCGCCGCGACGAAGCGTGTGCTGGTGAGCTCGCGCTGCACATAGGCGCGGCCTGCGCGCGCGCGCGCCCGTGCCTCCATGGGCGTGGCGAGCAACTCCTCGATCGCAGCGGCCCAGTTGGCAGGCGCATCTCCCGAGACCACGCTGCAGTACGGTGCGAGCGGGAGTCCCGCCAACGCGCGCTCGCTGGCGGCCGTGGGGAGAGCGCGCGCGAGCGCGTCGAGGAGCTTGATGGGGACGCCGCCGGCGCTGAAGCGCGGCACCAGCGCGAAATCGGCGAGCGCGTGCGCGGCGCGGCGCGCCTGCTCGTCGTGGAGCGGCGCGAACATCACGCGATCGGCCAGGCCGAAGGAACGCAGGGCGCGCTCCAGAGAGTTCGGCTCGGAGGCGGTCGCGATCACCAGACGAAGGCGCGCGCGCCGCGCGGCCACCTGCGCCAGCGCGGGCCAGAGCGCCGAGAGACCTTGGTAAGCGTCGAGGTTGCCGGCATAGAGCGCGACTTCGTGCTCCGGCGCGAGGCCGTACGCTGCGCGGGCTCGCGCGCGCTCGCCGGACGCGAGCTCGCTCGGAACCGACCAAGGCAGCGGCAGCGCGTGCACCCGCTCGCCGCCGAGCGACGCCGCGAGCGCGGGGGAGACCGCGAACGTGCGAGGTGCGAGGCGCGTGAGCAGCGCGTCGACGCCTTCGCCGAGCGCGCGCCAAAGCGGCGCGCTGGCAGGCGCGAAATAGCTGGGTAGCTCTTCGCGCAGGCTCGTGTGTGCGACGAACGCGAAGGGCGCGCCCGACGAGAGCGCGCACGCGGCGGCTTCGACGTGGTGCGCGATGATCAGGTCGGGCCGCAAGCGCCTGGCGAGTGTGCGGAGCTCTCCCGCGAGCGACAAGTCGAGCCATAACTTCTCGAGCGACGGGCCGGAGCGCAGCGAGCGCACGAGCCCGCGCGCGCGGCTGCGATGCACCGTGTACCGAGCGTCCGAGCCGGCGCGCCGGTCTGCGCCGTGCGCGTCGCCTTCCCCGCCCGGCGTTCCCGGCGCGCCGTGCGCGTAACAGAGCAGATGGGTCTCGTGGCCGTGCGCGCCGAGCGCGCTGAGCATGGCGTGCAGCAGGCCCTGCGTGCCCTGCGGGCTCGGAAACGGCAGCGCCGCGACGTGCAACGTCCGCACGGCTAATCG